>JALGTI010000233.1 GCA_029821455.1 Candidatus Zipacnadia bacterium
TACACCTACAACTACGAGAACAAGCCGACGGTGATCACCTATTCTGATAGCTCCAAGACCACATTCACGTATGACGGGGAGGGCAAGCGGCTGAAGAAGGAGGAAAGCTCAGGGGCAATCAAGTACCTGTATGACCAGGATAAGGTGATCCTGGAGCGGGATGGGGCGGACAACGCCCTGGGCAGCTATACGCATGAGGGCGGGATTCTGTATTATGACCTGATTTCCATGCGGCGGAGCGATGCGAGTTATTATTATCTGTTTGACGGCCTGGGGAGCGTGGCAGAGCTAGTTGACAGCAACGAGAATACGCAAAACACCTATCGCTATGAGGCGTTCGGGCAGGCGAAGTCTTCAAGCGAGAACGTGACCAATCCATATAGGTATGTGGGAGCCTTCGGGGTGCACTGGGACTCCACACCCGCATTGTACTTTATGCAAGCGCGGTACTATATGGCGAGCGTGGGGCGCTTCATCTCCGTGGATCCCTATCATGGCGGCGCACAGAATCCGATGAGCCTGCGCAGATATGTCTACTGTTCGAATAATCCAATACTCTTTGTAGACCCCCGTGGATTAGATTGGTGGCCTCCATGGAAGTGGACTTGGCCTCCTTGGAAACCTTGGAAGCCGCCGAAGCCTGTGAAGCCCAAGCCGTGTCCACCGAAGAAGGAGCGGCCGGCGTGTGAGAAGTGGGCCGCCGGCAATGCAAACTTCTGTGGCGACTGCTGCGATGAGGGCTCAGGTGACTGTCTCTTGAAGCATCCCCCCGGCGACGTTAAGGCAATCGCATGTATACATGCTGCAGAGGTCTGTAATATCGGCTGTTCGCAGAGCCCACAGCTAGACCCGCGCCTTCCCTTCGTCGGGCTGTGATTGACCGATAGACGAGGAGCCTGTCTATTATGCAAGCAGTCCACCGGACCCCCGAGATAGTGGCGACGCCTGCTGCCGCGGGTGCGCTCGTCGCGCTGTTGCTGTTCGGCGGGTGCCGAAGCGACGGGACAATGGTTAGGAGTGCTGTCAGACCGGAGTCACGTGATGATCACGTGGTCACACTCGATACTGGCATGCACGTAGGCGATCTGTCCTGGAATAGACGAAGCACCAAACTGGTTGGCGTCGGGTGGTACCAAGAAGGACACCAGCGGGTATCAGTGGGCCGGCGACTACTCGTGATGACGTGTTCAGGTCGCAGTGAGTTTGTTTCTGTCCGGCACAGCGACTCTAGCCCTGCGTGGAGCCCGGATGGGCGAAGAATTGTATTCGCTCGGCAGCGAGGGGCATTGACGACAGAACAGTCTAGACTGCTGAAGGAGCCGTCAGGGTCAACCTCCCACGAGGAAATCATGCCTGTGCTAGAGCAAAGCCTCGTGAGTGATCTGTATGTTATGAGCGCCACCGGGGCTGATGTTGAACAGCTGACACAGGGCAAGGCCACGCAGACGTTTTCGAACCCACGATGGTCACCCGACGGCAAAAGTATAGGTGCTATAGCAATCAATTTTGGGTCTCGGACGAAAGGAATTTGGCTTGGCCCTTCAGTGTGCGGTTCGAACGGAGCATCTTTCCTACCTGTTCCCGATCCAGAGTCGGCGGTCGGTATTTACTCATTGACCTGGTGCTCTAACGGCCGTCGCATTGCAGTGATAGTGAGTCGTGTTTCGGTCCGGCCCATACAGGTTAAGCGGGTTATGTACGTTATTGACATAGATAGTGAGCAGTGGAACAAAGTCGCTGAGAACAGCAACCTGGTCTGGGGTCAAGAGCTCCTTTGGGTGAGGGATTCCGAGGACATCGTGTTTGCTGCACGCGATAATGCTGGCCTCAGCTTTCAGGCTGTGAACATGAATACGGGAGAGACCAGGGAGGTCCTGCGTGCCAACTCGCCTGCAGGCTATGATTTCTATGAGTACAGCTGGCGCCCTGCAGGAAACGCGGTCGCCATTATCGGGTACAGGGATGATGAAAACGGTGCCGCCGCGGACGCCCTGTTTGTGGAAGAACTTCACAACCACCAACTGGCCAGACTTTTCAGTGGAGGGCGCATCAGTGACGTCACATGGTCTCCTAATGGCGCAGTGATCGCTTTCGTCGAGAACGGCAATAGAGTCCATTTTATCTCCGTGGAGGCGCGCTGATCCAGACACTGGCGCCACCAACGCAGCACCGCGAGCTATTATTACCTGTTCGATGGCTTGGGGAGCGTGACTGAACTAGTTGACAGCAATCAGGCCACGCAGAACTCGTACCGCTATGAGGCCTTCGGGCAGGTCAAGTCAAGTACGGAGAATGTGACTAATCCATAAGTGTGAACAGCCGCAAGATGGTCACTGAGGAGAACGGGGATGTGGTGACTTGGACGTATGGTACTGGCAATCAACTGACCGGCGAGCAGCGCAGTGGCGACGATTTCTACCGGGCGCAATGCGGGCATCACAACGTCGCATAGGACGTCACTACGCGAGGACTTAACGCGGCAAGTGGGTCGTGAACCTGTTGAAGGGAGCTGGTCGTATGCGCAAAGGCTTTACAGTTGGTGAACTGATGATGGTGGCTCCACAGACCCGACCACCGGGGGCTTGAGGGTCGAGACACAGTAACGCTGCAACGAAACGTCGCTCAGAGCGCCTCTATGCATATAGACTCCGGGCTTAGATCGTCGTCCTGATAGGGAATCCCACACTCCAAGCGCCGGCTCCGAACTGGCTTCTGCTGGTGAGGGCCGGTTTTGCGCTGTTTGTAGTTCCTCACTTGGAGGTCAAGTGGCGATAGACAGCGAAAACCTCAAAGCCTCAAAGCTATATGAACAGGGACAGAGAGTAGCCCGCAGTCAGTTAGTCTAACCTCAGGAGGGTCAATATGTCAGATGAAGTGCGTTTCGGAATCGTCGGACTGGGGATGGGCCGTAGCCGTGCACAGTTTGCCAAGGACACGCCAGGGGCCTCGCTGACAGCGGTCTGTGACATTTGGGACGAGCGAGGCCGCAGCGCGGAGGAAGAGCTAGGTGTCCCGTGGATACAGGACTACGATGAGATGCTCGAGCGGGACGATATTGACTGCATCGGGGTGTTCACACCCAGCGGGATGCACGCGGACCTCGCCAAACGTGCTATCGAGGCCGGCAAGCACACGTTCGTGACCAAACCCATGGACATCCGCCTGGCGCCTTGCGATGCTGTAATTGAGGCTGCAGATGAAGCCGGCCTGGTGCTCGCCGTTGACTTTGACAGTCGCTACGTCGCGTCTAACCACCGGATCCGGGACGCGCTCCAGGCAGGGGCAATCGGCAAGGTTATTCTTGGCGATGTGCGGATGAAGTGGTTCCGGGGGCAAGGCTACTACGACTCCGGGATGCCGGAGGGGTGGCGTAGCCGGCTGGAGACCGAAGGCGGGTCGCTGGCTAACCAGGCGGTGCACTACCTGGACCTGCTCCAATGGTGGCTGGGGCCGGTGGCGTCGGTCTATGGCAACAAGGGGACGTTCACACATAACATCGAAACCGAGGATGCGACGGTGAGCATATTGCAGTTCAGGTCAGGGGTGATGGCCACATTCCTGACGACCACTTGCAACTTCCCGGACATGGGCACGGCCATTGAGATCACCGGCACCACGGGCACGCTTGCCTGGAAGGATCAGCAGCTTGTGCTTTTCGAGGCTGCGGAGTTGTCGGGGGACCTTGGTTCAGACGAGGCGGGGTACGTCCGGCCGGAGTTCGCCGGCGTGCCGGAATCTGTACAGCTGAATCTGGAGGATTTCGCGACGCCCGCCGACCTGCCGGCCAACATCATCGAGGACATGGTTGGCGCGATACGTGATGGCAAGCCAGCGCAGTGTGATGGGTACGAGGGACGCAAGACAGTAGAGATTATCGAGGCAGTCTACAAGTCTTCCGACACTGGCCAGCCGGTCAAGATCGCTGAGTGATACAGGCAGGACATGCCCGATAGCACTGTCAAGCCGTTTTACGGCGAGACTGTGTGGGAGGAGATCTCAGGCGCAGGGGTGCGCCGACGCCGAGATAGGAGATGAGCTGCAATGCGACTGTATGCTGTGACCAGTATCGTCTGTCTGTTAGCAGCCGCCACAACGACGTGGGCCGGCGAGAATCTGTTGCCCAACGGAGGCTTCGAGCAGGGCGAGAAAGCGCCGACTGGGTGGTCGTTCACGGTTTGGTCCCACAAGCCCTCGCGGGGATCGTTCGAATGGTCTACCGAAGCGCATTCGGGAGAGCGTGCAGCTCGCCTCGTCGGCATCGAGAATGCCGGCAAGGAGCACGTGAGATGTCTCCTGTACTCATCTCCGGTCAATATCGAGGCGGGGTTGCTAACCCTCAGGGGCTGGTACAGGACCCAAGGGGATGCTTGGACGCATATTCAGATCTCAGTATATGCCGAAGAATTTGCTGCCAAACAGTTCAGCACACCTGTACAAGAGACGATCTATCGCTATTTGGATCCGGCCCCGGAATGGTCTCCGTTTGAGTTCGATATCAACATAAAACAGGGAGCCAGGCAGGCCGTCATCACGCTGCGTGCCACCGATATCGGCGAGGTCTACTACGACGACGTTTCCCTCGAGCGAGTGGATGACCCGCTTGTCTTCCGCATATACCCCGCAGAGTACGGACGGAACAACACGGTACCGCTGGTGCGCGGCACACCCAGCTTCTTCTCGATGCCACTCATCGGCGACCGACAGCGCGTCGGTGCCGCGGAACTGGTGCTCGATCTGCCCGAGGGCGTTGGCGGTTTCGGCGTGTCTGAGACTGGCGCCCCGGCGGTATATGCGACGGCGTGGTATAGGATTGGCTTCGATGTTATCCACGGGGCGCCGGTCGAGCGCGCGGAGGGGCGCTTCTGGCGCTTTCGTATTCCCGTTCATCCGAAGACACTCGCCTTGATGAGGAAGACCATCTCCAACTGCCGGGTGACCATCTGGGTTGATACCGCAGAGATGCCAGAGCAGGGCATGCTCTTCTGCCGAGCAGTCGTGGATGGTGTGGAATATGCGGAGAAGCAGGTCGCAGTCAAGGTTCTGCCATCGCTTGCCGAGGGTCCACGCCCCAGTCAATTCCATAGCCTCTTCTACGATGGGTTGTTCCTGGGCGATGATGTACCTGAACCCTTATACCCCGCTGTATACGACATGGTCCGCGCGATAGGTGTGGACCATCTACAGGTGTACGGCGATGCACAGGGGGAGATAGCCACTACCTTGGGTTGGCGTAGCTACTTGATGGAGCGCATGCGGAAGGATGGGGGGAAGCTGTGGGCTGCGCTCCCCTCCTCCTACGCCGGCATCTACAAGGGGCGCGGCAGCCCTGATGATGGGCCCTGGGCAACAAGCGCCATCGCGGAGGGGAAGAGCTACTTCGCCAGAGACAATGGTTACTACGAGACGATGGCGCCCCACATTGATGGGGTTCTCTGGGACTGGGAACCGTATGGTCCCCAAGAGAACCCGTGCTGGGATGACCCTGCCACCCTGAGGGCGTTCGCCGAGAAGTCGGGTCTCGATCCGGCCACTGTGACGACAGAACTTGCCCAGGGAGAGCTCCGTGAGGAGTTCCTGCAATTCCGGGCCTGGCAGTTGGGTGAGTTCATGCGTCTGTGGGCTGCCTATGTCCACGATAAGCGCCCCGACCTCACCATTGCCATTTGCCAGGGGTCCGGTGTACCGATAGGCGATCAAGTTGATTACCGGGCCTACGATGACATCCCCAACCTCATACACCTGCCCATGATCTACACCAGTGACACGGTGAGCTTCACTGAGAGAGCCGCCAATATGGCGGCGTACCTGCCCCAGTCAAGAATAATGCCAATGACCAGCACATTCATGATTGTCGGTTCGGGATCGCAGCCGACCAAGAGTCCGCGAACGATATACTTCGACTATCTCCACATGGCTCTGCTGGGAGCGTACGGCATCTCACACTGGCCGGACCTGGATAGAGCCATGGACATGGAGTACGTCTGGGAGATATCCCGCGCCATGCGCGATATCGGCTCGGTCGAGGGCTTTCTGTTCGGCGGGGCGCGCAATCCCGATGACGTCTCCGTGCGGGTGATGCCGGAGAATGAAGCGCGGATCAAGACCGCCGGTGGGGAGGTCACCATCGTCTCGCCCCGATGGGATAGGTTCGCCATGTGCTTTTCGTACCGTCTCAAGCAAAGCACGCTGGTGGCTGTATCCAACATGCACCCAGAGAAGCCGGCCACTGTAGAGGTGCGGATTGCCGGTGCCAGGGGGAGCGGCTGGTTCGCCTACGACCCGGTGACAAGGGCTGCGCTTCTTCCTGCAAGGGGGAAGACTTGGAAGGGTTCGAAGCTGGCACAGGGGCTACTATATGAGGTCCCGGCCTCGTCGCTCGGTATGCTGGTCATTGGGCGACAAGCTCCCGAGGGCGGCTTTGCGGGTGAGACGCGGGTGAGTGAGGTGCGCCGCCGCTTTGAAGCACGCTGTGCCGAGGCCAAGGCTGCCGGGGACATCTCCACGCTCCGCAGCGGAGACTTGGAGATCAACTGGGAGGATATGGACGGCGACGGCAACGCCGAGATCCGCATTGCCTCCGAGCACCAGGAGTTGGGGCTTGGTCCTTCGGGGAATCTGTGGTCCTGGAAAGTGCGCGGTCGTGAGCAGGATTTGGTGAGCCGGTTTGATGGCGGGGGCGCTTGTCAGGACCAGTTCTGGTGGCCGGAAGCCGCCCGCGCGTCCGATGACAAGCAAGGCGAGTATGAGCTTGTCGTACGCGAGATCAAGGGCGGACGCGCCACGGTGGCATTCCGCCGGGCGCTGTCCCATTGGGCGCTTGGAGGGCTGATTGTTGAGAAAACATATTCCATTACGGAAGGCGCACCGGAGTTCGATGTGCGGGTGACTATCCGCAACGAGTCCCCGGACGTTCACGAGTTCAGCTACTGGTCGCACAACTGCTTCTCGGTTGGTGGCCTTCCGACGCTTGCGTTTGCGAGCACAGAAGGGGGGCAGCTCTTTTCCGGTGAGCAGCAGCCGCGAGAGATTTGGGCGCCTGTCGCTAACCCTCCGCCCGACCAGGCCGAGCTCATCACCGCGCCAAGTACCGCGACACTTACCGGCTCCTCCTTTGCGCTCGGTGATCCATCAGGACCGCACATTGAGGTAAGTGTAGAACCCTCTGTGCTGCAGCTCTATAGGTGGTGGGATGGTACTTCCGGGGGAAGATACACTCTGGAGTGGATGTACCAGAGGCAAGAACTGCTGTCAGGTCAGATGTGGTTCACCCGGTTTCAGGTGTCCTGGAAATGAGGCCCTGTGTCTGACCTCAATCTAACATCCTGATCACTGCAGCAACACCACGGCCAAGCAGAAGGCAGCCGGGACGACGTACTACCACTACAACCACGAGAACTAGATACATACACCCAAGCGATCGAGGAATTGGTCACCGTAATAGTAGGAGATTCAATTCAGCGCATCTTTGAGG
>JALGTI010000234.1 GCA_029821455.1 Candidatus Zipacnadia bacterium
TGAATGCTCACCGACACTTCATTTCCCAGTGAGCGGGGCGGCGTTCGATACACTACTGCGCTGGATTATACTCCCGCAATACGGTGATGTCAAAGCGGCCCGGAAGCGAAGAAAATTGCATTTCAACGGTTGCCAATGCGAGATCGGCAGCCGCTATCTGCTACGTCCGAGCCCGACATCTGCGAGGCCCGGTTGACACCATAGGGGAGATCGGCGAGCATCAGTTGTCGGCACGAGCCGGCTTGCGGATGGTAAGCCACCAGCCGACGAGCGGTTCGCGCTCCATCCGGATGTCGGTGATGCCGGCCTGCCGGGCTTGCTGGATGAGCTCTTCCGTGATTGGTCGCCAGCCCTGAATGCGGCCCTCTTTGGCCGCCTGCTGTTTCCATTTCGCCAGCGGAGTGCGTATCTGTGGATCGAGGATTCGAGAAAAGCCTCCTCCGATGTAGGCAACTCCTCCAGGCTTCAGGATGCGGTAGCATTCCATCAGGCCCGCCAGTTGGTCGGGCCAGAAGAATATGGAGCCGCGACTTACCACCAGGTCAGCAAGATCATCGCGCAGATACATGGCCTGAGCATCACCCTCTACGGCGATGATCCTACCGGTCAGGCCGGCTTCATCCACCAGCAGGTTGCAGAGGCGCACCGCCCACGGGTCAATGTCCAGGACACACACCTGCAGATCGGTAATCTTGGTGAGAGCAATAGCCAGTGACCCACAGCCTCCGCCCACGTCCACGCAAATGCCCTGAGTGATGCCGAAGTCCGCGACGATTTGCTCGGCTAAAGCCGGGTACACCGGGGCAAAGCGGCCGGTGGCGGTCTTGTAGAAGGGATACTTCGCGATCAACGAGGCCTTGTAGGCGTCTTGGGCCTGTGAGTACGTAGCAACCACCAGCACGACCGCACACAATAGCGTATGGCGAAATCTCATATCACTACCTCCGAACTACGTGACACCGCGTTTCTTGAGCACAATGCGATCCAGCTCGTGTCGTGTCCCAGAGATAACTTCACATAACTCGAATAGCTCACCAAACGCGTAGCTCGGCCTGACCTGCGCCTCGCGCAGGTCAGGTGAGAATGCGACAGCATTCTCAGCTTCCAGCCCGAGGTCGTTCGGGTCGAGCCCTCCAACTGAGCATCTCACCTGGACCCAAGTCACTTGAAGTTCAGCATCGCCTGCTTGGGCCAGTATTTGACATGTCCGCCAACGTACAGGATATTCATCGAGCCGTAGGTTCCGCCGTGGATGCCGCTGCCGAGCGATACCGGTTTGCAGAACCAGTCACAAGCCAGCCAATAATCCGTGTCCCACATCTCGCTCATCACGCGCGTGGTATCCCCATACTTGCGACTGTAGAAGAAGCGATCGATCCAACCCAGATGATCCGGTGGTCCGGCAGGCGGAGCCGTGCTTGGGAGCTGGTCGAAGGAGAAGTAGTAGTAGCTGATATTCCCTGCCGCACGGTTGCCGGCGGTGTCAACCAGGTACGACATCCGCATTTTTCGAGCGGAGGGACAGTAGAAAATCTGGAAGTTGTTGACATACGGCATTATCTGTCTAAGCAAGCGCAGGTGAGGACAACAGATATGATTGCCTACGGGAAACAGCTCATCGCAATCATCGGCGTACATGTGGCACGCGAGGCCGATCTGCTTGAGATTGGATAGGCAACTGGTTCTGCGGGCCTGCTCACGGGCCCGCGCGAAGACGGGGAACAAGATGGCCGCCAAGATCGCTATAATAGCGATGACGACCAGTAACTCAATGAGTGTAAACGCCTTGCGCGCTGCCATTGTCGTTCTGCTTTCGGGTGCAGCGGGTGTCGGACGTTTCATTGTCCGACCGTGCCTGTCAGGGCTGAGGTAAGTAGCACTTTGCTTCGCCGAGTGTGAGAAAGCCGCACTGCGCGATAACCTTCTGCGCTTCATCGGTGGTCAAGAACTCGATGAACTGTCTGGCATCTTGCGGGTGGGGGCAACCTTTGACGGAGACGGCAGGGCATGCGATGGTCAGGCAAAGCTCATCGTCAACTTCGCCAACGACCTCCAGCAGCTTCGTGCCAACCCCTCCAGGCGTCTTGTGCTTATCGCTGCGCAGGCATGCGGCATAGGCTAGCGAGGCCTCAACTTCTCCGTTACCGACCCACTGTAGCAAGCGAAGCGGCATTGTGGCCTCAACCACCTTGCCCTCAACGTCCTTCCACAGCCCGGCCTCCTTGAGCACCTTGCGCGCATAGTAGCCGGCAGAGATCTTCTCGCTCCCGACGCCTATCTTCTCCACCCGAGCCTCGGTCAGGTCGGCAAGGCTGTGTATGTCTGCTGGATTACCCTTTGCTGTAACCAGTGCCAGCGTTGTGAAGCAGAAATCCATGCTATAATCAACCCGCTCGGCCTCCGTCAGAGCCCCCACCTCGATGTCCCCGATCGACATGAACACATCCGGCGTTGCTCCTTCGAGAATACGGGGCGCGAGGGCGGCCACATTCTCAACCCGTTGTCTTAGCTCAAGGCCGGGATGTTGCTGCTCAAACATCGTTGACAGCTCAGTCATAGCGCCGGCGTATGCGCACGGCACCCACACATCCAGCTTGACCGGTTCCTGGCCCGGCTCGGCGCTCTCGGTCGCAGCGGTCGGTGGCGGCATCACCGTGGGTGTCTCTGCCTGTCGCGAACAGCTTGTACCGCAAACGACCACCAACACAGGCAGCGCAGCATACAAGCTCAAGAGCAAACAACGTCGGGGCCGGCTAGTCACTTCTGCCATAACATACACCTCGCTCCCAGGTCGCAGGGCCTATTCTGGCCCGCAACAGGGGTCTTTAAGCCTGAGAAAACCGTGACGCGCGAGTACCTCCTGCGCGTCCTCGCTTGTAAGAAAATCAATGAACTCCGCTGCCGTCTCCGGGTGGGCGCAGTCAACCAGTGAGACCGCGGGGCACGGAATCTTCACACAGTATTCCGCGGTCAGGTCCTTAACCAGCTCCAGCTTCGACCGCAGGTATTGTCCTGCGTCGTTCGCTTTCTGGCGCAAAGCCGCACCGTAGGCCAGGCAGACATCCGCTTCACCCTCAGCCACCAGGTCCAGGACCTCCGAGGACAGACTCGGCACAATCACCTTTCCCTCAATGCTCTCCCACAACCCCTCCTCCTTCAGCAGCTCTCTGGCGTAGCAGCCGATCGAGGTGTCAGCAGGTGCAATCGCCACCGTCCTGGTACTATGTGCAGTCAGGTCCTGAAGTGAGGTCAAACCGGCTGGATTGCCTTGGGGCGTGATTATACCCAGAGTAATGAAACAGACGTCCTGCTGCAAACTGACCAGGTCAGCTTGCCTTAACGGGTTCACTTCAGTGTCGCCGGCGGCAATGAATACGTCGGGCCTGGCACCGTCCAGCATCCGTGCGACGAGACTGCTGGTATCTCCGCTATGCTGCTCGAAGGTTACGTTCGGACGCCTCTCGCCGAAAAGCTCGATCAGGTCGCTCATGCTGGCCGCGTAGTCGGAGGTGAGGTACACCTGCAACTCCCCCGGACGCGGGTCCGTCACCAGAGATGCCGCCGGCTCTGCCTGCGGCGAGATACGTTGCCGCTGACAGCACCCAGCACCAAGCCCTACCGCAAGTACGGCAATCATCGCGAGTTTGACCACTCTGGGGTCCATTGGCACGTTCCGGCCCCGTGGGCACCGGCGCATTTTCAGGGAGAGTTTCGCCACATATTGGTCGGACTAACCGTCTGATTATACTTAAGCCACTTGGCGTGACCGTCAAAGAAGCTGTAGTTTGCGCCGTCGTTGTGTCGATCCACCACATGATGTGGCGGCGGGCTGCCCGGCTGCTGCGTGTGGTGGCGGGGACAGACTCGGCAAAAGAGCCTCGTCGTCTCGCCGAACTCTATCTGCTGGGAGGGATGGTGGATGGAGGCAGTACTATCATACCACGGGACTCCCGTCCAGTTGGGATTGCTCGGATCGTTCGTGAAACCCGAGCAGATATTGCCGTAGCCCCCCATATAGCGGTCCGTAGTCCCCGGCGGCGGCTGCCAGGACGGACACCACATTATCTGGCGGTTCTTAATATATGGCTCGACTAGCTCGAACCAGTAGTATGTCGGCGGCTCGCTCATGATCGGCCGGTGACAGTGCGGAAGATACATTTCATCGTAGTCCTGGGCGTACATCAATGAGGCGAGGCCAAGCTGCTTCAGGTTGCTCAGGCACGAGATTGCGCGCGCCTTCTCGCGGGCCCTGGCAAACACCGGGAAAAGAATCGCCGCCAGTATCGCAATTATCGCGATCACCACCAGCAATTCAATGAGAGTAAAGCCTCCGGTCCTGTGCGCACCCATCCACCACACTTCTCCCTGTTTGGTGCCTGTTCTCAGGAATCATGTTGCATTGCCTGTCCCTTGTAGGGCGCGGGCCTGGCGCAGGTCCTGCCGTGTGCGCCCTGAGCTTGCCGAAGGGAGCCTGCCGAAGGGCACCGCGCCGGTCGTATAACCTCGCCTGTCGCTCGACCGGGTGGAGGGGGACTGTCCCTTTAGGGACTGTCCCCCTATCCGATTATGCGCAACCAGCTATCGCCCCCACCAGTATTTCGAGGCCCCATAAAGGCCGTCGTCGCCCTCCACCTCACTGCGCAGCATCCACTTGGCGTGCCCATCCACGAATCCAAA
>JALGTI010000235.1 GCA_029821455.1 Candidatus Zipacnadia bacterium
ACCAGCAGTCCGCGCCCGCGTACCTCTGTGATGATGTCAGAGAACTTCGCCGCGACCTCGGAAGCGCCGTCGAGGAGCTGCTGGCCACGCGCGGCGGCTTTCTGGCACAGACCCTCGTGTTCGATGACCTCCAGCGCCGCCAGGGCTGCCGCGCAGGCAAGCGGATTGCCGCCAAATGTGGAGCTATGTACCCACGGGTTTTCCTCGAAAATCTGCCAGATCTCGGGCCGGCCCGTGAAGGCGCCTATCGGCATCACGCCGCCGCCCAGCGCCTTGCCCAGGGTCATAATATCCGGCGCAACCTGCTCCCAGTCACAGCCGAACATCTTTCCGGTGCGGCCCAGGCCAGTCTGCACCTCATCCAGTATCAGCAGGCAGCCGGCCTCATCACAGATTTCGCGCGCCCGGCGCAGGTATCCGTCCGGCGGTATCCTGATACCAGCCTCGCACTGAATTGGCTCCAGGATCACGGCAGCAGTTTCATCGTCAACCGCTTCGGCCAGCGCCTCGCCATCGCCAAAGGGCACGTGGGTGAAGCCGGCCATGAGCGGCTCGAAGGGCCTACGATAGGTCTCACGCCCCGAGGCGCTCAGCGCCCCGAAGGTCTTGCCGTGGAAGCCCCCCTCGGCAGCGACGAACTTGGGCCGGCCGGTGAAGGCTCTGGCGGCCTTTAGCGCCCCCTCGACAGCCTCGGCACCTGAATTGCCGAGGAAACTGTACTGAAGTTCTCCTGGGACCAGGCCGGCTAGGCGCTCGGCAAGTTCGCCGTACAGCGGATTGAGCAGTACATGGCTGCCCAGCGGCATTTTTGCCGCCTGGACCTGGACGGCAGCCACAATCTTCGGGTGGCGATGGCCCATCGTGAAAACCCCTGGGCCGCCGAGGAAGTCCAGGAATCTGTGGCCGTCTGAGCCAAACACATAGCAGCCCTCTGCCCTCTCCTCAACAGTTTCAAACCCCATAAAGCCTACCAGCGCTGCCATACCGGGGTTGACGTAATCCTGATAGCGTTTGAACGTGAGCTGTGCTAGATCATCAGATTGAAAGTCCGCCATCTTGGTGCTCCGTTCGCGTTGGGGATATGAAAGGAGCCGCCACACCTTGGCGACAGATGGGCGGCTCGCGGTGACCTAGATTAGAAGTGGTCGGGGCGGCCGGATTTGAACCGGCGACCTTTTGACCCCCAGTCAAACGCGCTAACCAAGCTGCGCCACGCCCCGACCTAGACTGCAAACATCGCCTCCGCAGCAAGTGTGCCACAGGTCGTATTCTCCGACGAAGGCGATAAACCTGCCGAAAGGCAGCCGCTATTTCACTGCATCCTTGAGGGCCTTGCCCGCTTTGAAGGCCGGTATCCTGGTGGCTGCTACCCGGACGGACGCTCCGGTGCGGGGATTCCTGGCCATGCGGGCGGAGCGCTCGCGCACCTGGAAGGCCCCAAACCCGGTCAGTTGCACCTTGTCGCCGACGGCCAAGGCCTCGGTGATGCTCCCCAGCACCGCATCCACGGCGGGGCCTGCCTCCTTCTTGCTCATACCGGTCTTGGTCGCCACTGCTTCGACGATGTCTGCCTTGTTCACTGTCTTTCCCACGATGACACCTCCCTGAGATATTTACTCTGGCCCGGCGCCGCTTTCATTGGTCTATCAGGCGGGCCAATTTAGCCCTCTTAGGTCTTGTGCCAGTCCTCAGTTTCTGCTTTGCTCTGCCGGGTCATCAGCATCCGCACCGCCTCAGCCGGTCCGCAGCCCTCGAAGAGCACTAGATGTACAGCGCGGGCGATTGGTACCTCCACCGCGACCTGGCTTGCCAACTCACAGGCTGCAACGGTAGTATAGATGCCCTCTGCTACCGAATCGCGGCCCTGCTGGATTTGGTCCAAGCTCTGCCCCTGTCCCAGCCGCCAGCCGACATTCCAGTTGCGGCTCAGCCGGCTCATACAGGTGGCCGTCAGGTCCCCGAGCCCAGCAGCACCCCAGAAGGTGGCTGGCTGTGCTCCCAGCTTCACCCCCACGCGTCCCATCTCCGCCAGGCCCCGCGTTATCAACGCAGCCTTGGCATTATCCCCATACCCCAGGCCGTCGCAGGCCCCGGCGGCAATCGCGATGACATTCTTGAGCGCCCCACACAACTCGACGCCTATTATATCACAGTTTGTGTAGACGCGGAAGAGGGGGGATGATAGCAACCGCTGAACGAAGCAGGCTGTCGCCTCGTCGCAACTGGCCACCACACTGACTGCCGGCATCCTCTGGGCGATCTCCCCGGACAGGTTTGGTCCTGACAGCGCCGCTATCTGGTGGTCGTGCTGCTCACTCAGTTCCTGGAGAATCACCTCTGACATGCGCATCCCGCTGCCGCGCTCGAGGCCCTTGGTAGCGCTGATGATGATAGCTTCAGCCGGGAAGTGTGGCGCTGCCGCCCTTATCACATCCCTCAGACCGTGAGAAGGCACTGCTACTAAGATGACACTGGCATCCTCGAGCACTTCTTCCAGGTCATTGCTTGGCTCAATGGCCGGCGGCAGCTCCAGGTCAGGCATAAAGGTGACGTTGCGCCGCTCCTCTCGCATAGCCTCGGCCAGTTCAGGTTCGCGCACCCATAACTTCACGCGCTTGCCCTGCCGGGCCAGCATCCAGGCCAGGGTAGTGCCCCACGCGCCGGCGCCGATTATGCTGACCTCGTGAATCTCATTCATCTGCCTCAGTGCCTTCGTCGACTTCCAACTCCTTGGCCTTCTGGCCGATCTTCGTTTCTGTACCGGTCAGTAGCCGCTGGATATTGGGGGTGTGCCGCCAGGTGATGAGCAGGCCCACGGCAAGGGCAGGCACGAAGTAGGCTTGTGGCGCTTGGAATAACAGCAGCATTGGGGCGCAACTGAGAGAAGCCACGATGGAGCCCAGGGATATGTAACGTGTCAGCGCAACGATGACGATCCAGAGGCCAAAGGCCGTAAGTCCGGCCGGGAAGTTAAGCGCCAGGACCACACCAAGAGCAGTAGAAACGCCTCGGCCGCCCTTCATACCTAGATATGGCGAGAAACTATGTCCTACCACCGCGCCAAGGCCCACTGCCGCAAGCCAGGACTGGCCGTGCAATACCGGCTGCCAGGTTCCGGCAGCCCAGACAGGAAGCCAACCCTTGAACACGTCCACGATCCAGACAGCAAGGCCGGCTTTGACGCCGAGGGTCCGCAGCACATTGCTGGCTCCGATGTTCCCGCTGCCAAAATCACGAATGTCAATCCCCTTGGCCCTCCCCACCAGATAGCCGATGGGTGTAGCGCCGATCAGGTAGGCGGCCAGGATGCAGAAGATACCCTGCGCGATCATCGCCCTTTGCCTCCCTCCCGCTTTCGCACAAAGAGCTTGATGGGTGTGCCCTCGAAGCCGAACGCCTCACGCAGCTTGTTTATCAGATAACGCTCGTATGAGAAGTGCATCAGTTTCGGGTCGTTGACGAACACCACAAAGGTGGGCGGGCCGGTCCGCACTTGGCTGGCATAGTAGATGCGCAGTTGCCGGCGGCCTCGTGAGGGCGGCTGATGATCGGCGACGGCCCTTTGGATAGCGCGATTGAGCTGCCCGGTGCTGATACGCATCCGATAGCTCTGGGCAATACGCCGCGCCTCAGGCAGCAACTGGGCAACGCCCTGCCCGGTGATGGCTGAAGTATACAACACCGATGCATAACCGGCAAAGGCCATCTGATGGCGTGCCATCCGCTCGAAGTCCGAGCGCAGCAGCTTCTCGATCTCAGCCTTGCTCTCCGCAGACACCTCCTCCTCATCGCCGAAGGCCAGGGCCAGGACCTTGTCCCACTTGTTGGCAACGATGGCCAGGCCGCGCCCTGCCAGGTCGGCCTCGCCGGCGATGTGGGCATCCTGAGACGTGACGCCCTCGGCGGCGTCAATCACCACCAGCGCCAGGTCTGCCCGCTGCAGGGCCTTGAGGGCGCGTAGGCTTGAGTAGTATTCGGTGCCCTGCGCTGACCGCCTGCCGCGCCGCCGCAGGCCCGCTGTGTCCACCAGCCGGTATGGCTCGCCATCCACCTCCAGCTCGATGTCAATGGCATCCCTGGTGGTGCCGGGCTCCTCACTGACGATGACGCGTGGCTCGCCCAGCAGCGCATTTATCAGCGCTGACTTGCCTACATTCGGCCTACCGATTACCGCAATCGCCGTCTCGCCTTCGCGGCGCGGCTCCAGCTCCTCCACTGCTTCCGGGAGCCTTTCCAGGATCTCGTCTATCAGCCCATAGATGTTTTGGCCGTGGAGGGCTGAGATATCAATCGGCAGGCCCATGCGCAAATCCGCGAATGGGCTGCTGTCAGCGTTCTTGGACTCCATCTTGTTGGCAATCAAGATGTACGGCTTGCCGCTGCGACGTACCACATCGGCCACATTGTAGTCCAGCGAGGTGAGGCCCTCCTGACCATCCACTACCATAAGCAACAGGTCGGCCTCGGACAGCGCCATTGCAGCCTGCTCCTTGACCTGGGTGATCAGCTCATCGCTCTCCGCGCCGACCAGGCCACCGGTATCCACCAGCATCACGCGCCGGCCGTCCAGCTCAAGCTCCTTGTAGATGCGGTCGCGGGTGATGCCGGGGGTGTCCTCCACCACAGCAACGCGCTCGCGGGCCAGCCGGTTGAACAGCACCGACTTGCCTACATT
>JALGTI010000236.1 GCA_029821455.1 Candidatus Zipacnadia bacterium
CGCAACTTTGCTTGAAAGTATTGGTCAGGACTGGAGTGAAAATCCAGGTGGTCCTGCGTAAGATTCGTGAAGACTGCGGCATCGAATTTGCATGCATAAGTGCGCTGCAACTCCAAGGCGTGGGAGGAGACCTCCACCGTCGCGTGAGTGACCTCGGCCTGGCGCATCTGGCGCAGCAGGCTCTGAAGCTCAATAGTATCAGGCGTGGTTCTGAGCGCATCGCAGTGCTCACCAGCCACAGTGCGCCCAAGCGTGCCGATGAGGCCGGTTGTATGACCTCCTGCCCGGAATATGCTGTCCACGAGATGAGTCACTGTCGTCTTCCCATTCGTTCCGGTCACACCCACTAGCACCAACTCAGCCGACGGATGCCTCCAGAACTCGTCAGCGATCACGGCCGAGGCGCGGCGGCTGTCGTCCACAACGAGGGTTGCTACGTCTGCTGAGACGTTGCGCAGCGAGGCCGGGGCCTGGACTACAACACCCACGGCACCGTTTTCAATAGCCTCCGCGATAAAGCTATGGCCATCAATTTGTAGACCCTTTATGGCAACGAAGACGGCGCCTGGCTGCACCTGCCTGGAATCAGCGCATACTGCCTGGACCGCCACATCCTGGGGACCGGCTCGCCCCCCGGCAAGGTTGGCAGTGATCTGGCCAAAGGTGGTCATACTGACACCAACTGCATCGGCGGGAAACGTCAGCTAGCGGCCTCAGCCTTTAGCAGACCTTGGCGTCTCAGCAAGCTCTTGGCGATTTCGCGGGCCACCGGCGCAGCGACATCGGCACCGTGTTCGCCGACCGCTGGCTCCTGAACGGTAACTAGTATCACAAACTGCGGCTGGGTGTCCAGAGGGGCAGCCATAACAAAACTCATAATGTTGCCATCAAACTCTTGCGTTTTGGGGTTCCAGATTTGGGCGGTGCCGGTCTTGCCGCCCACACAGGCTCCCTTGATGCGGGCCTGGCGGCCTGTGCCGCGCTCTACCGCTGCCACTAACATCTTCCGTACCAGCTTCGAGGTTGCCTCGCTACATATCTGGCGCCCTTGTGGCGGATTAGCCTCCCTGTAAACATCACCCTCTTTGGTCCTGACGGCCCGGATAATGTAGGGGCGATAGTAGATACCGCCGTTGACGATGGCGCTGATGGCCGCTGCCAGTTGGATATCCGTCACACCCACACCTTGGCCAAAGCCCAGATTCGCTAGGTCGCGCTCGTACATCTCCTCTGGCTTCTGGATATGACCGGCTACTTCGCTCGCCAGTCCTGACCGTGGCTTTTGAGCAAAGCCAACTCTCTGCAGGAAGTCATAGTATGGCTCGGCGCCTAGCTTCAGGGCGATGTGTGCTGCCCCCAGGTTGCACGAGTTCACAATCACTTCCTCAGCCGTGAGTCTACCATGGCCTCTAGTGGCCCACGGCCCCCAACAGCGCAGTGGCTTGCCGCCGATGGTCTCCGTACCCTTGCAGAGAAAGGTGTCAGTCGGCTTGATAGCGCCCGCGTCCAGAGCTGCTGCTATCAGCAGTGGCTTGAATGTACTGCCCGGTTCGTACTGGCGGCTGACGCAGAGGTTCAATAGGTTCTTTGTGGGGATGCCAACATGCGTGGCCCCAGCCGGGGCGCCGGCGATGCGGTTGGGATCATAACAGGGCCGACAGCCCAGAGCAAGTATCTCGCCGCTGCGGCAATCCATTACCACACAGGTGGCTGCCTTGGGCCGCGTCCTGGATACACAGCGGTCCAGCTCTGCTTCTACCGCCCGCTGGACGGACAGGTCCAGGGTGGTGACCAGGTCCATACCCGGCAGCGGCGGCAAAGCCGGTTGGTTCTCCTGGCCTACAATGGTTCTGTCAAAGGCGTCAACGTTTGTGATGCGGGTACCCGGTTGGCCATCCAGCAGGAAGCGATAGCGGTACTCAAGGCCCTCCCGCGGGCGGTGGTCGCTGCCACGCACTCCGACTACGTGGCAGGCCACAGGTCCATTGGGATAGTTGCGGCGGTACTCCAGGTCCTGCTGGACACCAGCAAACCTGGCATCCATAATACTGCTGGCCACTTCGAGGTCCACTTTGCGGGCTAGGTATTCCCAGGGGGCATTGCTGTGGAGTTTCTCCCGCACTTGGCTCTCATCCACTCCCAGTTGCTTCCCGATAAATCGGGCCATCGGGGCGAGGTCTTCCTTGTCGCGGGCGATGTGTGGGTCAACTTTCAGCGATGCCACTGTCACGCTGTCGGCCAGTATATGGCCAGAGCGGGTAAGGATAGCACCAGGGGGGCCAGCGCGAGGGCGATCAGAGGGATGATAGATGGTAGCGAGGTGAAGGTAGAAGTCGTGGCGGAATACCTGCACGTAGACCAGTCGGCCCGCCAGGAATACACTGACCCCGACTATCAGTGCCCGGATGACGGTAAGGCTGTGGTCCCGATTGGTTGTGGCCACGAATTGATTCTTACCTCGCTCAAGATCGGTAGTCACGCTCGTCTAGCGAAAAAGGCACAACACAATGGCCGCGCCTAGAATCTAGACTCATCCAAGCCCGGGCGATGGGCCAGGGTGGTGTCCTCGTCCCCCTCGGCTGGTTCAATCCATATCTCCTCGCTGGCTAGGGAGGCAGCCGGTTGCACCGGCGGCAGAGGAGGTATAATCACCACGTCCTCGGGCGGGGGCTGTTCCGTGAGGCCGTGCTCAGACGCAAAGGCCCTCAGGGCCTGAGGGTCCTTGACCTTCGCTAGGTCTTCAAGCAACTCCAGATGTATGCTCTGTTCCTGCGCGATACAGCGCTCCAGACGCTTCGACTCCACCTCCAGAGACGGAATCCTGTTGCAGGTAATGAGAAACAGCACGGCCAACACCCCGGTCACGGTGATGGTCAGCATTGGGAGCAGAAGCTCACGCCACAGGCCCTGGCCGCCATCCACAGGAGCCGGCCGAGCAAGACGCCGATTAGCAAGGTGATCGTCAGGCACTGTTTTGCCCCTTAACATCAGGCAGTCAAAGGCGCAGACACCCCTGGCTCCTTCCCAGGCCCGGGGTGATATGCGCGTATGACGACGGGTTAGGTGGGACCACTCGGCAACTGTGATGATGGGTCGCCACGAGATGCCGACCCGGCTGTGGCTTTGTGTCTTGACCCTGTTGTGGCGTTCTGCTACAATGTCAGTCCGCTGTTGGTGCTGCGATGTGTGCTGCAAATGTTGCTTCGGGCATTGCTGCGACGTGAGTGGCACCACCTGCCCGCCGATCTCTCCAGAAGCCAAGCGCGTGCAAGCCAGCTTCTGGAGGAGATTTCTTCTGGGCCCGCCTCAAATGGCGGGCTGTCATTTTTCAAAGGGCCCGCGCAGCCCATAACCTGCAAGAGCGCACCGCCGGATTGTGCGCCACCTCAGCCGCTTCAGGCCAGACGCCCTTTGGCGTCAGAACCCGAATCAGCGGCTTTTTTCCGCATACGCACGGAAGGGCGGGAGGGCATGTACAGGGCGAACTCAACTCGCGCAACGTGCGCCGTACCAGGCCATGCTCGTGACCTGCCCAGGACAGGCAAACAAGTCGTCCTTGCCTGGGAATGAGCGCTTCGGCTGCGCGCCGCAGGCCGCTCTGCAGCTCCGCTTCTTCGTCATTTACTTCGGCCCTGATGGCCATAAGCCACGGTGTGGCTGGATGCGTGCGTCGTGTGCGGTATCTCCCGTAGCCTCTGGCCACCGTTGCTGCGATGATTTCTGCAAGTTGCGCTGTCGTGTGAATGCCACCACTCCCCTCCCTGGCGGTGACAATGCCAGCAGCAACTTTGCGGGCCTCCCGCCCCCTTCCCGTGCGGCGCAGAACCCTGGTCAACTCCTTCAAAGAATACTCGTTAGCAACATGCCAGGCGCTCAGCGACTGGATCCTATCCATCCGCATATCCAAGCCCTCTGTACTGGTGAAACTAAACGAACGCTTGGGGTCGAGCATCTGCTCCCTGGAGACGCCTGCATCAAGCAGCACTCCGGCTACCCGCTCTACCCTGGCCTCTGCGAGCACCTGCGGGAGTTCTGAATACCGACTGTGGTACAACTCAAACCTGCCAGCGAAGCACGCCAGTGCCTTCTTGGCAGATTCTAATGCCTCGGCATCACGGTCAATGCCGATCAGTCGCCCATCCGGCGTAGAGGCCTCCAGGATCAACCGGCTGTGACCAGCGCTGTGCCCCACCGTCATATCCACATATGTTTCACCAGGACGGATGTCAAGGTACGCGCAAACCTGTTGCGGCATTGCCGACACGTGAGCGGTCGGCATCATAATTCAGGGGGGACGCTCCCCCCGGCGTCAGTCTGCCCCCCAAACACACGGCGGGCAATCTCCCTCAGCACCGGCCCCCGCTCCTCTGATAGCTCCATAAACCGCTGGGCATCCCAAACTTCCCAACGGCCCGGCATCTTGATTAGCTGCGCCTCCTTGCGCTCACCATCCAGTCTAGCGTGCCGCAGTAGCGCCTCCGGAATCCGTACCCGATTCTGCCCGTCCACTCTCACCAGCTCACCTGGAGCGATCAGATGCCGGTACAACTCCGCAACATCGGGGTCCATCATATCTAAAGCCAGAAATCGCGCTTCGTACTGCTTCCAGTCATCGGGCCTGCGAAGCTCTATACAGCCGGCCAGTCCCGGAGAGGCAACGCTTGC
>JALGTI010000237.1 GCA_029821455.1 Candidatus Zipacnadia bacterium
TATCTGACCGGCCAGCAAAGCCTGCAGGTTCTCTTCTGCAGTCTTGACCACTCGGGGTCGTTGCGCCGCCAGGCGCTCCCAGAAAGCTGTCCCATAGCGCTCCCGCAGATAGTAGTACTGCGCGTATGCCGAGCCCGCCGTCTGGGCGTCCTTCAGCCCCATGCGGCCTTTGAGGTTGGAATCCAGCAGCGCCTCCCAGCTATCGGGCGCCTGGCTCGCCGTTGTCCGGCGGGTATCGTAGGCCATGCATAGTGTTATCAGTCGCATTCCGGTCCAATAGCCTGGATCGCGATAGTCCATCCCAATAGCGCTAGCTTCAGGCGAATTGTAGCGCAGCAGCTCTCCTCGCTTCTTCAGATCCACAAATGTAGCCGGGTCGAGCACGTGTAGGACATCGGCCTGTACGCGTCCCTGCTGCAACTCGTTGTTCACCCTTTGCACTAGCTCGAATGTGCCCCCCCGCACCAACTGGGTGTGAATGAACGGATACTTCGCGGCGAATAGGTCCAGAAACTGCCGGGCCTCCGGCGCGGGCATCGAGGTGTACCACCAAAGCTCTCCCTCACCACGGGATGCCTCCGTGATCTCGGCCGTGGTCATGATCCGCTCCTGCGGTAGATTGTTATCGCTGACCACAACCCGCACAGGCCCCTCACTCCCCGGTGGCACACAGCCGCAAATCCCGGCCAACAGCAACATAGCAGCAATAGGCCACGAGCAGATAGCCCCTACCTGCAGATTTCGCTTACCAGTTGGCCTTCGCATTATTCCTCCGGCGGGCCAGATAGCAATTCCAGGCTGCCATCGTCAGCAAGCTCCCCCAACTCGTACCACTTTTCCTCTCCCCTATCTTCCTCCCTCTGGTCGCCCTCACCTCCCACAAGATGCTCCGCTACCGACGCCCGTAACTGTGACCAGATGACACGCCATAGGTAGCACGCGCCCCCCTGTGTTCAGCCACCATTTCTTGAACGCTTGTTTCAGTGGTGTCGCATAGAGAGATGGTTGCCCATCCGGACGCCTCTTCCCCACTCGCATCCTCAAGCACCTGCCGTACCTCAATACCAGCCAACAGTGCTCGCAGCGGGTCATCTGCTTCAGCGCCGGCCAGGCCCCACACCATAACCGCTACGCCATCGGCACTGCCCAGAACCGCGCCATCGTGACCAAAGATGGCTTCCAGGCACCTTCCCAGCAGTTGCTGACGACCCTCCGCAGGCAAATCCTGTGACAACTCAATTGTCAGGAACGGCAAGCAGCCTTCCGGTTCACCTGAGACCCGAATGTCAGGCCCAGACAGAGCACGCAATAGCCCTGACCGCCAATGGCGAGTGAGCGCAAGGCCTTCTTGCACATCAACCAGATCGCGGGCCATCTGGCTGATTTCATCGCTCCCAGGACGCACAAGCACCGGCGCTGTCTCGCCTCTGGCCAGCCGATAGACAGCCGCTGACAGACGCTCTAGCGGCCGAGTCAATCGTGACACCACCAGGGAGGCCGCCGCAATACCACAGACCAGGAGCAAGAGTGCCAGCCCAGCGTTGCGCGCGGCAATCTCTGCGGCCGGCCGATCAGCGATGCTGCGGCGACAACCCATCCACACCCGCGCCTGGGTTTGTCCCGCCGAACGCGCCTCCGCCTCCACTGGAATAATGCCATACCGCTTCGCCTTATCGGGATTTGAATTGAGTTCATAAAGCTGCCGGCCTGCCGCAGCGTTACGGAACGGGAATAGCCTCCCTTGTTCGTCAACCAATTCTATCCTTGGATTGTATGCGAAGGCGACTAGGTTCCCGCCTTCATCAGTCAAGCCGATGTACACAATGTCAATGGCATACAGGGGTGTCTTGCTCTCTATGCGATAGGCCACCGTGCGCTCAAGGTACTGCTGATAGACATACGGGGCCGGTCGGTCCTCCACCATGCCGCTGTGCAGAATCATTGTAGCGATCTGTACCATTGTCAAGCGCACTTGCTCCCGCACTACCTCCTGAGTGTGACGCACAGACAGGTAGGTGCTACTGGCAACAGTAGCGATAATCACAACCGAGACCAGGGCTACGATCTTCCAGCGAAAGCTACTCGCCAGGGCGACTAACGGCGAGGGGCGAGCTGCTGCGAAGGGCTCCTGGACGGGTGCGGTGGCTCTTGGTGCTTCGCGCGCTGTTCGCAGCACCAGCAAATATGCTCCGGATATCAGGACACCAATCCCGGCGACGTGGTACAGATTAAGCGCCTCGGCAAGCACTACCCAGGACACTACTACCGTGACGACCGCGCCCAGCAACTTCAAACTAACCGCCACATGTGCCGGTATCCGGGCCATCCCCCGATAGTACAGGAACATGGACAAGGCCGTGCAGCCACCCGCCAGAGCAACCAACAGTGCCCAGGCTTGCAGGTCAAGCGCATACAGGGCCCGGTAGCCGCCCGTGCCCAAGGCCACAGCCGCCGCGACCACGAACCCAATGCCAAATCGCCAGAGGGCGACGGTGGCTGCGGTGAAGCGACGCAAGGCGCTCTTGGCAAGGATTTCTGAGGCTGCTCTGGTTAGCCCGGCACCTAACGCCAAGGCGTCACCAATCAGGCGCAGCCGGATCTCAGCGCCACCGGCCGCGAACTCACCGGCGCCGATGAGCACGTTGGCCCCTACCATTCCACTGACTAACAGAAGCCGCACGTATGTGACCCGCTCCCGCAGGGTGAAGTAGGCGAAGAAGGCGACAAAGATAGGCGCGGTCTTGGAGATGGCATTGACAACGCCAGCGGACGAGAAATCAACGGCCGCCGTGAACATTAGCGCCCCAGCACCGCTGCCCAGAGCGCCTACCATCACCAGCGCCAGCCAGTCGCGCCTGCGGGGTCTGGCAGCAATGCGGGCGCGGCGCGTGCCCTCCAGCCCAAATGGCATTAGCAGTGCCGCCGCGAGGCAGTAGCGGGCGGCTACAACCGTCGCCTGCGACAGGTCAACTAGCAGCAGCTTGGTCAGCACCGGTGACAGGCCCTGCAGTAACACACCTGCCACCACCAGATAATATGGCGCCATCTTGGTTCGCGTGCCCACTCATCCTCACGTCACGTTACCTGATATTGAGATCATGACACCCGTCGCAGAGAAAGCCTACCGAGCGTTGCCCCAGCACAGCGACAGGGGCATCTACGTAGGGCGGGCTGCCGGCCCGCCCGCAATCATACCCGGGGCAGGCAGGATGCCTGCCCTACCGGAGCGGATGTATATGCCCCGCAATGCTGCGAAACTCCCTAGAAGCCTCCGATCTTATTGGCCTCGGCGTGCACTTCCTCTGGCCCCATCGGCACAAGTTCCAGGCCGTACTTCTCGGCAGCCTGGGGTAAGTAGTCCACCGCGTACTCCACGTTCTGGATGGCACAGCGCGCTGTGTTGTGACCATTAGTGCCGATCCACTTTATGGGCGCATCCAGCATTATCAGCAGCTCAAGGTGCGTGTCTATGATATCACGATACATCTCCCAGGTCCTCTCCCCCACCTCGTACTCCCCACGCAAGTCGGCCGGATAGCCAGGCCTGCGGGCGTACCTGCCCGTCTTATCGCCCGCGTTGGGGAAGACAAGCAGCGGCAGGTCCCCGGCCAGGAGTCGGTGCTTGGCACTGGCGTGGAATGGCGCTGGGAAAACTCCCATCGTGCAGCGATCCGGCCACTCGGGGTCAAAGCGTCCAGGAGCGGGCATCCGCACCTGCCGGAAGCCCAGCTCGGCGAGAATCGCATGCGTCTCATTGCTGCGGGAGCCACAACAGGGTGTGTAAGTTGTGGTGGTGAGGCCCAGCGCATCCTCCCAATCGCTGAGAGCCAGCTTGATGATCTCACGCTGCTCGTCTGGTGGATACTGCCCAAGTTTCTTATCATAGGTCGGATACCGAAAGCCTGGCACATTCGGCTGTATAGCGATATGGAAGCCTTCAGCGTCCAGGGATCGAAGCAAGTCGGCGTGGGCCTTTGCCGCTTCTGGGGTAGCATTCAACAGGCAGGCCTGTGGGACTCCGCGATCGCGGAAAACTCCGGTGATCTCCAGTATCTTTGCCTCACTTTCGGCCCAGGTCTCCGGCCCGCCGCAGGACGGCGATTTAGCCTTAAGGGGCTCCAGATCGTAGCACGAAAACCAAAACAGCCGACGGTCTTTCATCTTATCTTTTCTCCTTGACGCTCCGCAAGGTAAGCGCCGTTGTCTGGTATTATCTGCCTTTATCTGTCGTTCTCTGCTGTTATCTGCATTTATCTGTCATTCAAGTCGCGGTCCAGCCACCATCTACAAAGATGAGCTGCCCCGTTACATAGCTGGCGGCCTCTGACGCCAGGAACACCACCGCGCCCTGAAGCTCAGCAAGGTTTCCCCAGCGATGGAACGGCACGCGGTTGACGATGATGGCGTTGCGCTCGGGATCATTTTGCAGGGCTTGGGTGTTATCGGTCTTAAAGTAGCCCGGCGCTATAGCATTCACGTTGATATTGTGCTGCGCCCATTCGACTGCCAGGGATTTGGTGAGCTGACCTAGCCCGCCCTTTGAGGCTGTGTAGGCTGGAATGAATGGCACCCCGATGGCACTCAGCAACGAGGCCGTATTGATGATCTTCCCGCCTCCTTGCTCGGCCATTACCTTGGCGCAGGCCTGCGCCATAAAGAACGCTCCGCGAATGTTGATCCGCATTATTTCATCCCACATCTCGGGCGTGTACTCCAGCGCCGGGGCGCGGTTGATGACACCTGCGTTGTTCACCAAGATGTCAATGCGCCCATATTCAGCTGTCACTGCGTGCACCGCTGGTTGTATTTGCTCCAGTTCGCCCAGATCGGCGGCGTACGTCATCACGCGCTGGCCGGTCGCCTCGCGTATCTGCTGGGCAGTCGCGTCTAGGTCAGCCTGAGTACGTGCCACCAGGGATAGATGCGCTCCGGCCTCAGCCAGGGCTTCAGCAAACGCCTTACCAATCCCCTTACTACCGCCGGTCACAATTGCGGCCTTCCCATCGAGTCTAAACTTGTCCAGAATCATCTTCTGTGCCTCCAGCTGATTGCGTCACTACGATTCGGAGCCTTGTTGTAGAAGACCTTTGCGCCGCGAACAATGTCCGTACAGCAGCAATATCACGCCCAGCAGTATACTACAAAGGCTCACAAGTTTGGCGATGCGACGGTCAGGCGTATCGCCGAAGTCAATCACCACTTCGTGGCGTCCTGCCGGGACGTACAGCGAGATGAGGCCCTCAGGATCCGGTGACACCGCGACGGGCTCGTCGTCCACATGGGCTCGCCAGCCTGGATAGTATAGCTGACCGTATGAGAGTTGGGTAGAGGCCTGGGGCGCCACTGTCAACGTCAGCCGGTTCCGGAACCTTGAACTCTGCAGAAGCTCAGCCACGGCCCCCAGCTTGACCTCCCCCGGTGGC
>JALGTI010000238.1 GCA_029821455.1 Candidatus Zipacnadia bacterium
GTGAGCTGCTGCGAGCCATCAAGCCTGGGGCGCAGCTCGTGCTGGTAGGGGATGCCGATCAGTTGCCCAGCGTCGGCCCTGGCAACCTTCTACGCGACATCGTCGCCAGCGAGGTTGTGCCGGTATGCCGCCTGACGGAGATTCATCGCCAGCAGCAGGGCAGCCTCATTGTAAGAAATGCCCACGCCATCAACCACGGCAACAAGCCGGTCTTGCTCAGCCGTGACCAGTGGCTCAAGCGCCGCGAGGACTGCATCGTGTTGGTGGAGGATGATGTCGCTGAGGCCGCTGACCGCATCATCAAGACCGCAACACGCAGCTTGCCGCAAATGGGTTTTTCGCCCGCTGATATCCAGGTTATTTCCCCGATGCATCGCGGCGCCATCGGTGTGACTGAACTCAATCGCCGCCTGCAGGAGACCTTCAACGCGCCTGGCCCCTACAAGCCAGAGCTGACGCGTGGGGAGGTCATCTTCCGCCAAGGCGACAGAGTTCTGCAATCAGTCAACAACTATGACAAGGGAGTCTACAACGGGGACATTGGCTATATCGTGGCCGTGGACTCTGCCGAGGGCATGTGTGTGGTCGAGTACGACCAGGCCCGCGTGCAGTACTCACGCTCGGAGCTGCAGGAACTGGAGCTAGCCTACGCCCTCACAGTGCACAAATCACAGGGCAGCGAGTATCCCGCCTGCGTGATTGTAATGCACACCAGCCACTACATAATGCTGCAGCGCAGCCTACTCTATACGGCGCTCACCAGAGCACAGCAGATGGCCTGTCTCGTGGGCGAGACCAGGGCCATCTTCAAGGCCATCAACACAGTCACCGGTACCCAGCGCAACACCCGCCTCGCTCAGAGGCTCAGCGAGGCTACATAGCTGCCGGGCTTCCTCTCACTGCACCTGAATATCGTCGGCCATCGAGTCATTTTTCAGCACCGTCTCGAACCCGCTGATTTCATTGTCCCGCGCAATCACATCGCTGGCATTCTCGCCGATATAAACGGCGTACGCCGCTGCGTCATCACCCCGGTCATCCGAGATTTCATTCTCAAAGATACGTGTGCCTGTAGTCAATCCATCAATCCAGATGGCCGCATCCTCAGGGCCACCGTTGTTGCGAATGCGGTTCTTCTCAAATGTGCAGCGGTGCCCCGCGTTGTAGTCAGGTTCATTCCGCAGGTAGACGCCGTGGCCGGCGTTTTTCTCGATGACATTGAAGCGGAACAGGTTGTCGGTGTCCTTGTGGCCAATGGAGATTCCATAGCTGCCGTTGCCGTGGATGTGATTGTTCTCAAAGCGGCTCTGCGCCACTCGCCAGCACAGGAACATGCCGACGCTCGCGTTGTCATACACTTCGCAGTGCTCGATTACCGTGTGATGGCTACCCGAGCCGGGGTGCAGCCCCAGACCGGTGTTACCGTAGGATGTGCATCCCTTGACAGTGGTGTAGGGGCTGACTTGCCAGCTCATCCCATCCCCGTTGAAATTGCGAGCCACGCAGTCGCGTATCTCACAGTGCTCTGATTTAAAGAAGTAGATAACCCCACCCCGGCAGCCGTTCAGCAGCGGGTTGTTCTGCTTATTCCCCTCACAGATTATATTCGACACCGTCGCGTTGTTGCAGTTGTAGGCCGCCACCAGCGGAAACACGTTGGCCACTACTGCTCCACCAGCTACGGTGTAATCCGACCCATCCACATCGGAGTCCAGCACCAGGTCATTACCCTCGATGGCTGCGATCGTGCGCACATTGTCGAAGAAGCCGCGTGCCTCAGGCTGGGCCTGTAGCATCACACCCCAGCCGACCTCCCATTCTGACGGATCGGCTACCTTCACGCGGTCATGATAGAACCCACAGTCCGAGATTAGTTCACGCACAAACCCGTCGTTCTTCCTGAGAATCACCTCACCCTCGCCACGCAACGTCACATTGTCGCGCAGGAAGACGGAGTTATAGCAGGTGTACTCGCCCTCCTGGATGACCACCTCTCCCCCACCGTTCTTGGCCACTTCATCAATTGCCAGTTGAATTGCGAAGTTGTCATTGCCCACAATATCGGCCTCCCTTTGGCCTACAGTCATTGAAACTCCCTGCGCCCAACATGGCGCGATCAGCACGATGGTGATCAGACCAAGCCCAATGGTGCTTTTCCCGTACATAGCGCCCCTCTCTCTGGTGCCTTCACCGTAGGGCAGGCGTCCCGCCCAGCTATCCACTAGCCTCATTTTTCTTCACTCCTGGCCCAAATCCCTCTAGTCATTCAAACTCCGAGCCCGCCGCCTCCCATCCGCTTGCCCTGATGACCTGCCAACCCCGCCCTGTTTTCTTCAGATCTACCGCGAGCTTCAGACGCTGTGTATCAGAGTCAACGAGGAGGTCAACATCAAGCTCGGCGTGTGCCTCCTGGCCTTGCACCTGCAGAAGTCTCAGATATGGGACAACGTCAATCTCATCGCTGGTGCGGAACGCTCTGATAGCCAATCGAGTCAGGTCGCGCTTAACAAAGGTCCCGTCGTCGTAGTCATCAGCAATCAGGCGCATAATGTCGGAGGCATCCTTGGCCTCCACAGCCCGCTCAGCTTCCAGGAACAGCCGTTGTATCTGTTCTTCGTCGCTCAGTTCAGGCCGCTGCAAATAGTACACCAAGCTAATAGCGACCAAGAGCACTACCAGGGCAGCGATCATAAGCTTCACCCGTCCGGACATAATCCATCACCATAGTCACTGTACCCTGTAGTGACAACGCATGCAACCCTGCAGCCACCAGCCGATTGCAGGGCAGACGCAGTATGCGGCGAATAGTATCGCCCACTGGTATCGTCCACCTTATGCACAGAAGGACTTGCGTTACAATGCGCCCGCTGCTGCCGCTGCAAATCGGTGATGTGCTTCAATTGAAGAAGGGCCATCCCTGCGGAGCCAACGAGTGGGAGGTAATCCGCCTGGGGGCAGACATCCGGCTCAAGTGCCGAGGATGTGGCAGGGTGGTAATGATACCCCGTGCGCGCCTGGAGCGACGCATCAAGGCCTTCGTGGAAGGCGGCCCACAGCAACTCTAGTGTACCTGTACGACAGGCATCCTTGCCTGTCGCCCGTGCACGCGTGGGGCAGGCGTCTCGCCTGCCAAATACCTGTGCTCGGATAACGAAGACAGACGCGGACATCAACAAAGGAGCAATCACTTATGCCAACCGTCGAAACCACCCTTGTCATCAAAGCCCCGGTTGAGGAGGTTTATGCTCTGGCCCGCGACATCGAGCGCTTCCCGGAGTTTATGGATGACGTTGAGGAGGTCGCGATCCTCGAGCAGACCCCTGAGCGCCAGGTTAGCCGTTGGGTCGGCGTCGTCAAGGAGTTCAACCGCCGCATACGCTGGACCGAAGAGGATTTCTGGGATCAGGAGAACCGCGTCTGCGACTTCGAGCTAATCGAGGGCGATTTCTCGGCCTATCGCGGCCGCTGGGAGTTCCGTCCCGCATCCGAGGGAACCGAGGCCTATCTGCGAGTCGAGTATGACTACAACATCCCCCTCATCGGGGCGTTGATCAAGAAGATACTACTCAAGAAGATGCAGCAAAACATTGACAGCATGCTGGCTGCACTGAAGGCTGAGGCCGAGAAAACATAGGCTGAGGTTACAGAGACAACATATATCAGCCGAAATACGGATTGGTTGCCCCACGCGAGAGGAAGTGCATTTATGAAGATTGCCTGCCGCGCGCTGTTCTGCTCAGGCCTGCTGGCACTGGGGGCCTTGGCCTGGGCGGGGCCGAGCCTCAATATGACCATTACCAAGCTGGAGCCAACCGGCCCTTACACGCCTGGGCAGGAGGTCAACGTTGAGGGCTATCTCGACTACTATGTGGACCGGCCCTGGGGTGGGGGCGGCATCTTGGGCAAACGCACCCGACATGAAGCAAGCGTAGCCCTTGACATAATACAGAGAGCCGACGACGACTGGCCAGAGTTGCCGGAGATGCAAGGCGCGCAGGGAGGCCTCTACCTCATCGCCGGTGACGGTTTCAGTGATTTCAAGCGCGAGCATGGATGGAGCAACAGCATTTGGTGGTCGAACATCAATCCATCCGCTTTTACCTACGGTGAGAACCCTATGCACCGCGACCGCGTTGAGTTCGCGAGCACCTTCACAATCCCTGAGCAGTGCGTGGCCGCCCGTCTGCGTGGCGAACTGGCTCATTGCGTCGGCTCTAATTGGTTTGTCACCTATTACTACTACGACTTCCATCCGCTGGATGTTGACGTCCCGGGCCTGAAGGCGGTAAACCTGACTTGCTCACGCAAGCCGTATCAGACTGTCCGCAGCCAGGCGTTGGTCAAGGAGGACGCTGCTGAGGTGACCATAAGCGGCCAGGTGATTGACCGAGGGACACAAAAGGGGGTAGCTCGGGCGCTGATGGAGGCTACTGCGGATCAGGCGAAGCAGGAGACCAAGACCGGCAAGGACGGCCAGTACAGCTTGACGCTCGCGCTGGACGGCACCGGAGCTGGGGAGCAGAAGACCTGTGATTTCCGCCTGGAAGGTGAAGCGCCGGTGTGCGTCATACATTACAAGGTTAGCGCTCCCGGGTACAAGACGCGTGAGGGACAGATCCGCACCCGCTACAGCCCGGACGTTCACTG
>JALGTI010000239.1 GCA_029821455.1 Candidatus Zipacnadia bacterium
AACGCGATTGGCTGGGGCACACGGGTGCTGATTGCCCAGACCAGCCGCTTCTTCGATCTGGGTATTGTGGATGGCCTGGTGAATTTCATCGCTTACGCAGCCCGTGCGCTCGGCGAGGTCGGCTCGCGGCTGCAGACTGGCAAGGTGCAGGAGTATCTGGCCGGCATTGGTCTCTTTGCCGGGGCGATTGCGGTAGCGCTGTTTTTGGTCAGTGACATGGCCAGGCCGCTGGTGGAGTGGGTAGTCAACGTGGCCGGGCCTTATATGAGATAGGGTTTGTGGAGGGGCCGAATGCGAAGCATCCGGCCCGCTATTGGAATGGGCCAGATGGGGCCCCTGCCCCATTTGGCCCCTCCGACCAGCGCCAGAAAGCCTTCAAGAGGGGTCAGTAGATGCATATTCCAGTCCTGAGCATAATGGTCTTCCTTCCCCTTCTGGGGATGGTACTCATCCTGTTCATAGATAAGCGGGATGTGAAGCTGATCCGCTGGACGGCGACGGTCTTCACAGGGGCCAGCTTGATTGCCTGCCTGTGGGCGATGGCGCTGTTCAACAGCGGCCAGCGGGGCATGCAACTGGAAGAGAACGTGCCCTGGATTGATCAACTGGGAGTCAACTATCACCTGGGTGTGGATGGCCTGAGCATTCCGCTGATCTTCCTGACCACGCTGCTGACGTTCCTGTCGGTCATTTACTCGTGGCGCATCACCGAACGCGTGAAGGAGTATATGGCGTTCTTCCTGCTGCTATCTGGGGCGGGCCGCGCAGAGAGTACGCTGCCATCAAGTTCTTTATCTATACGTTGGTCGGCAGCCTGGCGATACTCCTGTCCATCCTGGCCCTGTATTTCAACAGCGATCCGCGCACCTTTGATATCGTGCAGATGGCCCACCAGAACCCACTGGCCAACGCGCCGATGCTTGCAGCTCTGGTATTCTGGGGCCTGTTCCTGGGCTTTGCCATCAAGGTGCCAATGTTCCCGTTCCATACATGGCTGCCGGATGCGCATGTCGAAGCGCCTACGGCCGGCTCGGTGATCCTGGCCGGTGTGCTGCTTAAGATGGGGACCTACGGTTTCGTGCGCGTCAGCCTGCCAATCGTTCCAGAGGCCTGTACCTCCTTCGCCGGCTGGATTGCGGTGCTGGCCCTCATCAGCATCATCTATGGGGCCCTCTGCGCGATGGCCCAGCCGGACCTAAAGAAGCTGATTGCCTACAGCTCTGTAAATCACATGGGCTACGTGATGCTGGGCATCGCAGCGGCGTGTGCCTACATCGGCCCCGAAGCGGCCAGCACCATCGGAGACAGCAAAGTGACCGCGCTCAATGGCGCAGTGCTGCAGATGTTCGCCCACGGCATCATCACGGGCGCCTTGTTCTTCCTAGTGGGCGTTATCTACGACCGCGCCCACGTTCGCGATGTCAATGCCTTTGGCGGGCTGGCCAAGGCGATGCCAGTCTATGCCGGGATAATGATGCTGGCGTGTTTTGCCAGCCTGGGGCTGCCGGGGCTGGCGGGCTTTGCTGCCGAATTCCTGGTGTTCCTGGGCGCGTTCGGCTCGTATCCGATTATCACCGGCCTCGCGCTGCTGGGGGTCGTCATCACTGCTGCGTACTTCCTGTGGATCATCCAGAAGATATTCCTGGGGCCGGTGAATCTGCAGTGGAAGGCGCTGCCAGATATGGACAGGGGCGAGCTAGTTGCCCTCGCACCGCTGTGCGCCATTATGCTGGCAGTCGGCGTCTATCCCCAGCCCATCATCGGCCTGATCAACACCGCGATGGAGGCGCTGGTCACCCAGCATGGTTTCGTTGCTGCCAACACCGGACTGCTGAGTGATGTCATCAGTAAGATAGCTGGTCTGTTCGCCTGAACCGGACTGCGATATGCCGATCAATGATTTCGCCCTAATCAGTCCAGAGGTCTACCTGGCGCTCCTGGCCATTGTGGTGCTGGTGCTGGATATGCTGGTGCCGGTGCACTGGCGGAGGCTGCCAGCGGCAGTGGCGGTACTCGGGCTCCTGGTGGGGTTCTATCCGCTGGTGCAACTGTGGGGCATCGGGCCGCGCACTGAGTTCTCCGGCTGCCTGGCTGTGGACAACTTCGGTCTGTTCTTCAAGAGTCTTTTTCTCATCGTAGGCGTGCTGATTATTCTGCTGTCCACCGATTTTTTCCGCAAGCTAAAGCAGGGCTATGGGGAGTTCTTCTCGCTCATCGTCTTCCTGGTGCTGGGAATGTCGGTGCTGTCTAGCGCTAATGACCTGATTGTCCTGCTGGTGGCCTTCGAACTTGTGAGTCTGACATCGTATGTGCTGGCCTCCTACCTGCGCCGGGACCCCAAGTCCAACGAGGCCGGGTTGAAGTATTTCCTGTACGGGGCGACCGCCTCAGCGGTAATGCTCTACGGCCTGACGCTGATATATGGGCTGGGCGGCTCGACTAACTTGCTGACTCTGAGTGAGAGCCTGGAGGCGCGCGTGATAGCCAGTGGTGGATTGCTGGCACCGCTGGCGCTGGTGCTGATTGGCGTGGGCCTCGGATACAAGATCGCGATGGCGCCCTTCCATGCCTGGGCGCCAGATGTGTACGAGGGCGCTCCGACGCCGGTCACGGCGTTGCTTTCAGTGGGGCCCAAGGCTGTGGGCTTTGCCATCCTGGCACGCGTGATGTGGCAGCTTGGCCAGCCGTTGCTGGATGCCTGGCCCATGCTGCTGGCACTGTTGGCGACGGCGACGATGTTCACGGGCAACCTGCTGGCGCTGCGCCAGACCGATATCAAGCGCATGCTGGCCTACAGCTCCATCGCTCACGCCGGGTATATGCTGATTCCCGTCGTGGTCGGCCCCGGACAAGAGTGGGCTACCCAGTCGCTGGTCTTCTACCTGGGGGCCTATCTGCTGATGAACCTGGGTGCGTTTGCCGTCGTCATCCTGATGCAGCGTAACACCGGTGATGCTGAGATCGCCAGCTATGCCGGTCTGGCGCGCAGCGCGCCGTTCGTGTCAATTGCGATGGTCGTGTTCTTGCTATCGCTGACCGGCATTCCGGGCACGGTGGGGTTTGTGGGCAAGTTCCTGCTGTTTGGTGCGGCCATCAACTCCAAGGTGTGGTACTGGCTGGCCGTCGTGGGGATCGTCAACAGTGTCATATCGCTATACTATTATATGAACGTAGTGCGGCTGATGTACTTCGCTAGGGGTGACGGTCAGGAGCTAGAGGAGCGCCCGGCCGGAGTTATGGTAGGCATCTACGTCACCCTTGTTGGGACACTGGTGCTGGGGATCGCGCCGATGGCACTGCTTCAGGTCAGCGAGCAAGCATCGCGCCTGGCCGTGCACTTCTGAGGGTTGGACGGCAGTTTTTTGGCAAGCTGTTGTGCCGGCGTTGGTCAGCAAATGGGGGTAGGAGGCATGAATACGGGAGCGCCGAGAGCGACAATCGAACGGCTGTGCCGCTATCAGCAGGTGCTGGCGCAGCTTGAGCGGGAGCGGGTCGAGACTGCCTCATCGGCGGACATCGGCCGCCTGGCGGTGACCAACGCCGCGCAGGTACGGAAGGACTTCTCCCATTTTGGGGATTTCGGCAGACGAGGGGTAGGCTACAGTGTGTCAGAACTGCGGGCGCGGCTACGAGCTATCCTGGGTACAGAAAACGAGCGGACTGTGGTCATTATCGGGGCCGGGAACTTAGGCTCAGCACTGGCTGGGTATCCGGGCTTTGAGATGCGTGGTTTCCGGGTCGTGGCCATCTTTGACAACAACCCGGCCAAAATCGGGCATTGGGTCGAGGGATTGAGAATACTGCCACTAAGCGATCTGGCAACGGTCGCTGCCGAGCAGAGGATTGATATCGCGGTTATCGCGGTACCGGAAGCAGCGGCCCAGGCGGTCGCTGATCAGGTTGTCGAGGCGGGCATCAAGGCGATACTGAATTTTGCACCTGTCTACATACAAGTTCCTGCGGACGTGGGGGCACGTACCGTTGGTGTGACGTGTCAATTGGAGTATCTTTCCTACTTCCTGGCTCAAAGCCAGGGAAGTTCGGAGGCCGAAGAGAGTTGACATCTCCACTCTTGCAAAGAGCAAAGAGGCTCGACGCCACGGGCCGGCCGGCTGTTAGCTTTGAGAAACTGCGGGCACCGGTGCGGACGGAGCTGGCGCTGGTGGAAGCAAGGCTGGCGGAATTGCTGGCCGGCTCCTCACAACTGGCGTCCAAGGCGCTCCAACACAGCCACGAAGCCGGCGGCAAGCGGCTGCGGCCGCTGGTGTGCCTGCTGAGCGCCCGGGCTGTTGGGGATTGCTGCGACCTGGCGATCACTTGTGCAGTGATGGTGGAGGCGATCCATTTGGCCTCGTTGCTGCACGACGATGTGGTTGATGAGTCGGATGAGCGGCGGGGCCGCGAGTCAGTTCGCAAACGCTGGGGCAACCGCGTATCGGTGCTGGCCGGGGACTACCTGGCCGCCCGTGCGTATCACGAACTGGCTCTGCGCCGCCACACGTTTGTGCTTGAGGCCCTCGCACGGGCAGTAAGGCAGATGTGCGATGCCGAGCTGCTATATGCCGAACATCGCGGCAGCCCGCCCTCTGAGGATGTCTATCTCAACATTGCGGCCGGCAAGACAGCGGCATTGATGCAGGTAGCGGCCCAACTGGGGGCCTGGGCCGCTGGCGGCGATGAGCATAAGGAATTCCTCGCCGAATATGGCCGGTGCCTGGGAATGGCGTTCCAGATGGGCGACGATTTGCTCGACCTGTACGGGGATGCGCCTGCAATGGGCAAGCCCAATGGCGCGGATGTGGCGGCCGGGCAGTTCACTCTGCCGGTTATCCACGCTATTGAGGCAGATACCACTGGGAAACTGGACGAGGTGGTGGAGCACATCCGGCGCACCGGGCCAGACGAAGCCGATGGAACGCAACTGGCGGTGCTGGTGGAGCAACTAGGCGGGCGGCTCTATGCGCAGACCCGGATGCAGGCCTTTGCTGGCCAAGCGCAGGAGACCCTGGCTTCCCTGCCCAGCAATGAAGCCACCGCCGCGCTAGCGGGACTGGCGGACTTCGTCTGCCAGCGCTCGATGTAGCAAGCTACAACCTCTGCTGTCTCACCCTTCTGGTACGGTGGGTTTCCTCACTTCCGGTAGGGCAAGCTTCTCCTTCGGCTAGCTCCCTTCCGGTCTGAGCCTCAGGGTCGAAGACAGGACGGTGAGCCTGTCGAGACCGCAGCTTGCCCGAAGTCTACGCAGGCTGGAAGCCTACGCTACGCAGGACAATCCAGGCCAAAGACGCGCACGGCATTGGC
>JALGTI010000240.1 GCA_029821455.1 Candidatus Zipacnadia bacterium
GAATAGCGACAGGCAAGGATGCCTGTCCTACGAAGGCTCGGCTTCGGCCATCATCTCTCTCACATTCAGCCGGCCCAGACGGCTGCCCGCCAGGCACGCTATCACATACGGCCCCTCGGGGATGACGGCAATCGTCGCGTCCGACCCGTATTCGGCCAATGCTGTCGCGATACCTGCCTCGACGCTGGGGATTGGCTCCACGAAAAGTTGTTTCTGTGTTTCAAACGGGATGCCAGTGGAGTAGTTCATAATCCTGCGGCTGCGTAAGGGCTTTTCTAGCAGGTGCAGCGCCCACTGGTCAACACAGGAGACCTCCCCGGCAAAGGCGCGGCGCATAAACTCATGTGGGTCCTCAGTGGTCAGCATCAGCTCGGTGAACTCCGGCCCGCCAATGCCCTCGGCGCACTCGTGGGCGACGATGATGGTTCCGCGCTCCCTGACAATGTTCATAGCCGACCAGATGCCCTTGATGCCTTGATAGAAGGTCAGGTCAAGGGGATAGCCGGCATTGGTGGTCACGCAGATATCCACTGGCCGGTCAATGATCGCCTTAGCTTGCCGCTCGGCATGCGCCATCCCCGTAAGCTGAGCCTCGCGCAGGCCGCCGGCGAAGATGCCGGTGATGTTGCGCTGCTCGTCGAGGGTGCAGTTGATGGTGAAGTCAACCCCGCCGGCCAGCAGCGCGACCTCCAGGGCTTCCCTGTCAACGGGGTTGTTGCCCAGGTTTCCGACGCTGGATTCAGCGGGCTCAATGATCTGGGGGGAGTGGAAGCTCATTATGGTCTCGGTGGCGGCCAAGCCGGGGCAGACCTGCTTGCGCCCGCCGGAATAACCGGCCATCAGGTGAGGCTCGACCAGGGAGACGATGATGCGCAGCTCGGCCTCCACCCAGCGGCGGTCTATGAGAGCGCGGCTTCCGCGACTGGTCACACCTACCTCAACGTGGCTGTCGGGATCACGGGCGATGTGGCTTTCGATGCGGTAGCCGCCCGAGAGAATTTCGTGGCCCAGCATCTCCTGCAACTCGTCGTCAGTTGAGGGGCGGTGCAGGCCGGTGGCGATGAGAATGAGGATATCGCCGGCCGCGATGCCCTCGTCCTCAAGGGCCCTCAAGATGGGGGCCAGCAGGATGGCGTTGGGAACGGGCCGCGTGATGTCGGAGATGGCGATGCAGGCGGAGCTACGCCCACGGATGACCTCGGGCAGCGGCGGCGTGCCAAGTGGCTCAGCGCAGGCCTCGTAGGCGGTGGCCTGCGGGTCGGTAAGAGGTGGCAGAGGGTTATGGTGCACGACGTGGGCAAGATTGACCTCAACTTCAAGCCCCTCGCGGCCATAGCGAAGGTGGATTCTCATATATGATTGCTCCGGTAGAAGTCGGCGTTAGCCTGATTCGCGGCTGAACTGGTGCAGTTAAAGGCCGGCGTTAGGTGACCAACGGGACAGCCAAGGATGGCTGTCCTACGGAACGACCAACCTCCCCCCTGGCCCCCTCTCTGAAGGGAGGGGGAACCAGGCTACGACCGCAGGCAGGATGCCTGCGCCACGAGTTGGGCAGACGACCGCAGGCAGGATGCCTGCGCCACGAGTTGGGCAGGCAAGTGGGCGTGATAAATCCCGCCCCTACTCAATATGCAGTATCTCGTCATCGTCGAGATGTTCGTCGGCGCCTTCTAACCAGCGCGCCAACAGCTTCTGGGCTTCGGACTTGGTCAGGGTACGGCCTTGAAGGGCCTCGCGCAGTTCGCCGAAATCGCGCGGGATCAGGGTCTTGCCGGCCAACCCGCGATTGATGTGGGCGATGACGTCATCGGTCATCACGGTCAGGATGTCGCGGGCTGTCGGCTGGTCAGGCAACTCCAGGACCGCAAGCAATCGCGCGGAAACGTCCCCCTTATGTGGGAGAGCTTCGGCATACATACGCAGCTTCTCGGCGAAAGCTGGATCGCGCAGCGCTTGAGCATATTCGCCCAGGCCGGCAGCAATGGCCTGATAGAGCTCCTCTGGAGGCGGGAGGCGGAGCTCCTCGTCCAGCTTCAGGTGGCAGGAGGAGCATACTGGTGCCTCATCGAGAGCGACCGCGAGGTCCTGCCGAGTACAGCGCAGGGATAGATAATGCTCCAGCGTCTCTCCGACATGGGCAGCGTCGTGCCGGGCCTCGATGTCCAGGCCCTGGAGCTGCTGGAGCGCCCGGAACTCCGGAGTTGCGCGCACTGACTTGTACTTCTCGAAAACAGTAGCATGATGAGAACGGCTGTGCCAACTAATGTAGCGGCGCTTGTAGCCGGTGAGGAAGATCTGGAGTTGGCGGCGGAAGTTGAGTTCATCGTCCACGAGTTCCTCAGCGCTGGAGATGAGCTCAAGCAGTGCCTGCCGCCGCATGTCCAGGTCGCCGCCAGGTCGGAGAGCCAGGTTGGAACTAGACAGGTAGCGCTGCATCGCCACTACGTCCGGACCTACCTCGGTGAGGAAGGCCTCCAACTCGTTGATGCGACGGAGCAGGGCGCTGAGCAGCGTTGCACCGCGCCCCTCGCGCATGTAAGGCTCGAGCTTGTCCATCACCGCAGGTAGGCCCACAGAGGAGTGCAACTGGGGATCAAACATCTGGTAGAACTGGCGGGCGTCGTTGAGGTCGCGCGTTGCATTGGCCCACTGGCGGGGCTCCTGACCCAAGGCTGCCTGCAGGTCGGTGAGGCGCTGCTCGAGCCTATCGAGACGCTCAAGCTGCTGCTCGCGCAGCTCCAGGAGACGCTCCCAGATGTAGTGCTGGATGCTGGTATCAGGGCCCGGGATGCCGACTTCAAGCGTCACCCGCGCCAACCGGGAGAGTACCTGCCACTGGCTGGCGGTCAGCAGCGGCGCACGCGCGACATAGGCGACGTGAGCGGCAAAGGGTGAGAGGATGTCCTCAAAGCGCAGCGGATTGCGCTCGCCATCGAGGGCCACCAGGTAGCCAAGCCTGACGAGGACGGCGATCAAGAGTTCAAACAGCTCCGGGGGCAGCCCCAGGGATGACTTGACCATGTGCTGGGCCAGATCAGCACAGGAAAGCGCCCGGCCACGCTCATGTTCCGGTGTCTGGTCGCGCTGGCGGAGACGATCGAGGATTTCCCGGGCGGCGGGACTGCTGGCAGCGTCCAGCCAGATGCGGCCCTCATCAACCTTCGTCAGGCCCAAGGGCCCCAGGAAGCTGTCGGCCAGTTCGGTGAGCGGGGCGTCGGGGTCGTGGTCCACCACGCGCGGTCGGATGAGGCCATCAATCAAAGCATTGAGCTGCTGACGGCTGTCAAGAGGCCTACGCGGAGCCAGGCGAGGGAAGTCCGGAAACAGCTTGGCGAGGGCGACATCGGCAATGGCAGCCATCGTCGGCAGCCAGTCGCCCTTCAGGGCCAGAATGTCCTCGCCCTCCATCTCCACGCCGTCGGCAGACAGCACCTGGCCCTCGTAATACGCCGCGTGGACGATCTGGCGCACCTGGTTATCGAGGGTGAGGCGTTCCTCCAGTAGTCGGCCCCGCCAGGCGGCCTGGACCTCGCCATTAGGCCCAGGCTGGCGCAGCAGTTCGTGGCAGGCGGCGGACTGTTTGATGATGTCCAGTTCCTGAGGCGTCAGGGCTCGAGGGACCCAGGCCAAAAGGCCAGCCCGCCAGCGGCTCGCAGGCAGCGATTGACACAGTTGGGCCCAGTGCTCGGCCTGATGTTCGGCTCCCAGCAGGCGGGCGATGAAGAGGTGGCAAGCCTCAGGGACTGTTGGGTCCCCGAGTTCAGAAGCATAGCCACCTAGCTGAGCGAGTGTGACAGTGGCCAGGTTGACCAGTTCGACGGCAACGTAACGGGCTGAGTTTTGCCACGTGATTTCCAATGGCTCACCGTGTGTGAGCTCAGCCAGAGGAAAAGTGGGACTATCGCAGGCGGCCAGGACACGGCGCCACAGCCGGTCGTCATCGTCGGCCAGCGTCCCCTTGACGGCATTGAGACGCTGACGGACGAGCTCGCTGAGGCTAGTCTGCACATCAATCAGGTAAACACCGCTGTCAGGGGCAGCGCCACGCCGCACATCCACATACCTGCCGATTAGCCGCATATTCTCCAGCATTCGGCGCGCCACCTCAGGCTCCAGGCGTGCGGAGCCATCTTCCCTCAGTCCCAGGCATTCGGCGATCAGGTCAGCAGGGGCGGTGATGTTGGCCAGCCGCAGGGCGACGAGAGTGCGAACAATCTCGACGGCAGCCTCAGGGTCCTCAGGGATAAGCTGGGCAGCGTTCTGCAGGTAGTAGTCGAGTGCCTGATTGAAGTATGGCGCTACCTGCGGGTGGCTGGCCAATTGGGGGCGGAGGTATTCAAGCGCCTCGGCCGGGGTGGTCAACAACCGGGCGTCGCGCTCCATTTGAGTGCTCAGGCCCCGCTCGCTATCATTGACAAACTCCAGCAGCCCGTCAGCCTTGTCCAGGAAGCGGGCGCAGATTGACTGCAGACAACGGGCAGCCGTGGGATGAAGTGGGTAGCTTTCAGATAGTTCCTGCTCAGTGAAGCTGCACTGGCCAAACGCTTGTTGATACTGGGCATATATATTAGCTAGTGCCTCAGTACTTCGCTCATCGGCAGTCCGATGCACGACCCTTTGGAAGACAACCTCGCGCACCTGTGTGGCGCTGAGGGAGAGGGTAACATCGTAAGCGGCACGGATGCCCTGCAGCAGGTACTGGGTGTCACCGGCCATCTCATCAAAGGCCTCTTCGACGGCAGCGATGACAAAGAAGGGACTGATCTTGGCACGCTGGCCCAGGAATTCGAAGAACCCACAGTCGCCCCGGATGGCCTTGGCGTCAACGCTGGACAGGAACGTGGTGAGGTCGTCAACGATCCAGACCACAGCACCGAAGTCGTGGTCGCGCAGCACCTCCAGCAGCCACGAGACGCGCTCGACCCGGGACTGGCGGAAGTCGAGCGGATAGCGCTGTTCAGTGGCCAGGTGGCGGGCGACAGCGATGGCAGCCTGCTGGTCGCGGTCGCGGAGCTGCATCCAGTTGGCACAGTCGCTGCCCTGCTGGCGGGCGCGGGCGTCTAACTCCTCCGCGTAGCGAGGCACGATATGACGCTCGATCAGCCCCAGGGCATATGTCTGCTCCGACAGGGGAGCCTCGATGCCGTACTTGCTGCGGGCCAGCTCGCGCTCGGTACGGTCAAAGAGGATGTCTTCGAGATGTTCATTGTGGCCGCGATGTTCGGCCAGAGGGAGTGGCACGACTAGCTTCCGCCGCTGGACGACCAGGGAGGCACGCAGCGACTCATAGGCCGGATGAGTGGTGATAAAGTCAGGCCAGAGCTCGGGGTACTCAAGCAACAGGGCTGTCGCCAGCAGAAGGTGCGACTTGCCCGCGCCGGCCGGGCCTTGAACGAGTATGCCGGCCCCCTGACCGCGCCCCTCGGCAACGTGACCTAGAATGGCGCGCAAGGCCACGTCGGCCTCATCGTCCGGCTGGGCCACATAGTCGGTCAGCAGCTCCTGGAGCGTCGCGCCGGTTTGCAGGGAGCGGGATTCTCCCTCGCGATCAATGCTCTCCCGTAGCGCCCCCACTTCACTGAGCGAGATGGCCCGCGATACCTCGCTAATTGACAACAGGTCTGCTATTCTCATTGCGTTGTTTCTGGCAGACAACTGATTGCTTGGCGAACGGTTGACCTAGCCCCTGGCGCCCTCCCTGAAGGGAGGGGGAACAAGGCAGATTCGCATGGTTCGACGGGCTCACCATGGCCTGAGGTTGTCGAAGGTCAGGCGAGACACCTGCGCTACCGGCTGGACAGGCAAGGATGCCTGTCCGACTGGCCGGCTGTAGGTCTTGACAAGCAACTAATGGTCGTCTATACTCTGAGCCAACCTATGAATAGCCTTGCATACGACATTGCTATCTGGTGCTGGTGGCGCCGCTGATACAGGCGGGCCGCCCAATGTCGTGCCAGCAAGTTAAGAGTAAGTATCTTAGAGTCGTGGGCGAGCTCGCAAGGGTTCCACGGCTCTTTTCGTATCTGATGGCTCGACACTTTGCATAGGGTTGTCAGCCTAATTCGCCAACAAAGGCCCCATTCCTCTTGAGACCAAAAAGAAGGTAGC
>JALGTI010000241.1 GCA_029821455.1 Candidatus Zipacnadia bacterium
TCAATATGCGCCATTACCTGTTCGCCACTTATCTGGAGGTGAGTTATGCTCATAGGATGCTTCCTCCATCTGAATCCTGAGACTTGTGGTCAGGCGCGGCGCACCTCGCGGATGGCCTGGGCCAACGATGAGCGCAGCACGCTGTCAGCCAGGGGGCCGACGATAGACAAAGTGGCCTCGTAGCCGCCGTTCTGCTGGTCGCCGTCAACGGCGATATAGTTCATACAGCCATTGACCTCGCTCAGCGGCAGCACCCAATCATCAAATTCCTCGCGAATGGCTTTGGTGGTGAGATAGCCGGTCTCGGCAATCAGGCCGGCGAACACGATGTCGTTGATAGCTAGGGCGTGAACGTAGACCGGCCAATGGCCGTCGCGAGCCATCGCGGGTGTAAGACCGGCCCGGCAGTAGAAGAATCTGGGCACCCACTCAAGCCACTGCCTGTATTCGGCCAGGTCCTTGATACGCCGCAGCGGAGCGCGTTCGCTGACAGCACGCTCCAACTCCTGCCGGGCCGCTGTCAGTTTCTGTTCCGCCTCCTCGGGACTCAGCGGCGTGCCATTGCCAGCGACCGTGCAAATGCCATCTTCTCAACTGGCTCGAACTCCGGGTCTTGCTCCTTCAACGCATCCAGGGCCGCCTGGGCAATCCCCTCCCCAATATAGCGAGTCTGCTCGGTGCCGGACGAGTCCAGCTTGGGGACGGAGTCGCCCTGCGGCCCCAGAGCGAACATCCCAACGCCGCCGAGTTCCTTCTCCAGCAGTCGCCGGGCAAGCCGGCTGTACGGGCACCTGGTTCCGAAAAGGTAACATGGGCGGCAAAGCGGATCACGCTGCCCAGCGGCTCACCGGATTCATCCTGGAAAACCAGCAGATGCACCAGATTATCCACCGGGTCATCGTAGTAGATGGGTTGCTGTAACTCAGGGGCATCATAGTCACGTATCGTCGCAGGGAATTCTCCGATAGCCGCGTAGGGGACAGAAGGGGTCTCAGAACACAGACAGGCCACAACGCCCTTCACCAGTTCGCTGGCGTCGGCTTTGCCGTCAACCAGCTTGTAGTCATGCCAGAAGGTCAGGACCCCCAGGTCATCGTTGATGTACTTGCGCCGCATAATGCTGAACTTGTTGCCTACGTCCGCGATCACCGCTGCCACCTTGGCCGGACGTGCGCTATCTTTCGCCTGTCTGACACTTTCGGCCATTGGCGGGGCATACCATTCCGCCTGCGCCCGGCTGATGGTGCTGCCCAGACCGTGGTTGGCATGGTTCTCGGTGGTCTGGATGACGATGCGCTCTGCGGGGATGCCCGCCCGCCGGGAGATCACCTCACGCAGCAAGCTCGTCGCCTCGACGGACCAGTTATAGCAATCCTGCATAATCCAGGCGACTTCTTGTTCGCCATCACAGAGGTAGAGCGTCTGAGTCATTATGTCATCCACGTGGTTCTCTGCTGGTACGAGCACGCTCTCCATACTTGCACTTCCAAATCCAACTCTTACAGGTGTCATGTCTGTTAGGTGCTCCTTTGAGCTCTGATAACAGATAGAAACGGTCAGACTACTTCATGTCCTTCTCGCGCCGGTGGTCGAGGACGCGCCTGGCCTTGCCTGCCGAACGCTCCAGGGTCTGAGGCTCAACCAACTCAATGTTCATGCGGATGCCGGTAACGGACTGAATCTCCCGGTCAATACGGTCACGCAGGGCGTGCATCTCGCTCATCCTGTCGGAGAAGTCCTCCGGCCGGATCTCCACGTGCACCGTCACCTCATCCAGCGTTCCCGGGCGGTCCACCTCAATCAGATAATGGGGCGCGGTCCCCTCAACGCGCAGCAGGGCCTGCTCAATCTGTGAGGGGAACACATTCACTCCCCGGATGATGAGCATGTCATCGGTGCGGCCCGCCACGCGGCTCATCCGCACTCCGGTTCGTCCGCACGGGCAAGGCGAGTGGTCCAAGAAGGCAATGTCGCGAGTCCGATAGCGGATCATCGGCATCGCCTGTTTTGTCAGACTCGTGAAGACCAATTCCCCTTCTTCCCCTTCGGCAACTGGCTCCAGGGTCTCAGGATTGATGCACTCGACGATGAAGTGATCCTCCTGGATGTGCATCCCATTACGGGCGGCACACTCCCCGCTGACACCAGGCCCAATGACCTCGCTGAGGCCGTAGTTGTTAAAGGCGATCAGGTCGAGCTCTCGTTCGATCTGCTCACGTAGCTTCTCGGTCCACGGCTCCGCGCCAAAATGCGCGAACTTCAAGGGCAGTTCGCCTGGGTCCATGCCCTCGGCGCGAGCAACCTCGGCGATGTTCAGCGCGTAGGTAGGAGTGCAGACTAGCACCTGGGCACCCAGTTCCTGTAGCAGCATTATGTGCCGAGGCGTATTGCCAGAGGCCGCAGGAACTACTGCCGCCCCGACCTTCTCCACGCCGTAGTGCAGCCCGAAGCCGCCAGTGAACAGGCCATAGCCAAATGCAATGTGTACCGTGTGTTCGGGTCGCAGGCCTCCGGCTACCAGGAAGCGCGCGCACAGGTCAGCCCACAGACTGACGTCATCAGCGGTGTAAGCGACGAACGTCGGCTTGCCGGTAGTGCCGGTTGAGCCGTGGAAGCGGGCAACCTGTTCCCGGGGTACGGCCAGGAAGCCCAGCGGGTGGTGTTGTCGCAGGTCAGCCTTGGTCGTGAATGGCAGGCGACGCAGATCATCCAGGCTCTTGATAGCCTCCGGGCTGATCTTTCCTCGCTGAAAGGCTTGCTTATAGAAGGGCACGTCGGCCACGCGGGCGACACACTCGCGAAGACGCTCTATCTGCAAGGCCCGCAGCTCTTCTCGCGGCATCGTCTCGGCCTGGTCCCAGATGCGATTCTCGATGACCAATGTTGACATAATGCTCTAAGCGGGAACTTCAAGCCGGTCAGCCGACACTGTTTTGCTCCCTGCTCTAGCCTCCCAGTGAATCTAGCCTTCCAAAAGCTCGAATAGCTCGTTGCTGGGCACGACCGGCAGGCCAGCGGCCTGCAGCGCCTGGACTGCGGCCTCCGGGTCCTCAAAGCGGAACAGCAGCACCGCCTTCTCCCCGGCTCGGTTATTAAAGGGGTACATATAGGCAATGTCCAGACCCGCCTGCTCGATGATCTCGAGGGCATCGGCCAGGCCACCGGGCCGGTCAGGCACGTCCACGGCCACGACCTCAGAGATGTTGACTACGCAGCCCGCCGCCTCCAGCACAGCCTTGGCCTTCTCCCAATCACTCACGAGCAGGCGCAAGATCCCAAACTGCTGGGTATCGGCTAGCGACAAGGCAAATATGTTGATACCGGCATCGCCCAGCGCCCGGCATGGCACTTTCAACTGCCCCGGCTTGTTCTCCAGAAACAGTGACAACTGCTGGATTGTCATGGTGTCATCTCCTTTTGGTCGCTTGCCTACGCCACCAGCGGCTCATTGGTAAGTTGCCCTGTCCCCTCGCCGCCAATCTGGAGCTCGTTGGTGACTGACTGGCCCTCGCGTGTATCAGCCAGAGCGAGACCCGCACACGCACTCTTGCGGCTATCAAGGCGACCGTATCGGCACTGACAACTGTTTGCTTCTTCATTCCAGGAAATGTTCCTTCTTACCTGGCACAATCAGGTGCAGGGGGCTGGGAATCCAACAGAGATTAGGATAGAGCAAGGATGTGGGGACGCTTTCGGTAGCCTGATCTGCAAACCGCCAAAGCAAACATCAACCTATAGCCTCCTACATCTACGCCAGCCGGGTGTTAGCACTTACTCACCTGCCGGCACGGCAAAGGGCGCGGCCGGCCGCGGCCTTCCAGCTTTGGTGGCTTGACACTCCAGCCGGAGCTGGGTAGAATGCCCCGGCAGGTTATGGGCGGGTAGCTCAGTCGGGAGAGCGCCTCCCTCGCACGGAGGAGGTCAGGGGTTCGAATCCCCTCTCGTCCACCAGCCAAGTTTAGGCCGACCGGTGAGAGCCGGTCGGCTTTCGGTGTGTCCTAGCAAGTTGCAGCATTACAAGAGGGAACACAAACGCAAACAGGGAAGCAAATGAGTGGCCGGCTCTGTTTCGACCGAGGTGAGGTGAGCAGAAATCAAGCGCAGTGGCATCACAGCCAGAGCCCTGATCATCGGGGCTGTGGGGGCCGCAGTGGTCTGCTTTGTGGTGATATGGGCTGAGCTGGTGGTCAAGAGCATTCAGATTGCCATCTGCCAGTTCGCCCCTGCCGCGATCGGGCTGTTGCTAGTAGCCGTGGTAGTCAATGTCGTGCTGCGCAACCTCCACCGTCGTCTGGCGCTACGGCCCGGTGAGATAATCATCATCTATATGATGATCCTGGTAGCGGCCCTTACCACTTCGCGCGGTGTGCTGGAGCGCTGGATACCCCCGCTTGTAGCCCTCAACTACTACGCCAGCCCCGCGAACGATTGGCAGGACCTCTTCTATCCGCACATCCCCCAGTGGGCAGTCCCGTTCGACGTGGAGGGTGGCAATCAGCAATACGTCGTGAGAACCTTTTACGAAGGGCTGCGGGCGGGGGCGGCGGTCCCCTGGCGAACGTGGGTAACGCCGCTAGCGTCCTGGTCTATCGTGGTGCTGGCGATGTTGTTCGCTTATGCGTGCCTGGCAGCAATGCTACGCCACCAGTGGGCAGACAATGAGAAGCTGAGCTTCCCCCTCACCCAGTTGCCGCTGGAACTGGCGCTGGATAAGCCTGGGCCGGAGTCGTTCCTACGCAACAAGATAATGTGGCTGGGCTTTGCGCTGCCAGCCGTTGTCTTCATGCTCAACGGCATTCACGCAAACCTGCCCCAGGTCCCCCAGATACCCGTCAGCTATCCGCTGAACCCCATCTTCACCGGGATGGGTAAGCCATGGCTCGACCTGGGTAGCACTACAGCGTACTGCTCAATGGCTGCCACAGGCTTCAGCTACTTCCTGCCGGCCCAGTTGCTGTTCTCGCTGTGGTCCTTTTTCTGGTTCGTGCGGATCGAGAATATCATTTTCTCGGCGTTCGGCGCCAGCTACGAGGCAATGCCACTGTACCCAACCAGCATCTGGAATGGCTACCAGGTGATGGGAGCATACCTGGTGCTGACGGCCTATATGATCAAGGCCGCACTGCCGCACCTACGCAGCGTGTGGCAGACGGCGATCAGCGGCGGCAAGCCAGGCGCGGAGCGCGAGTTCCTCCCTCACCGCACCGCAGTGTTCGGGCTGCTGGCGGCAGCGGTCGTGGCCATCGTCTGGTTCGTCAAGCTGGG
>JALGTI010000242.1 GCA_029821455.1 Candidatus Zipacnadia bacterium
TTGGGACTATCGCTACTGGATACGGAGCGGCCTCACGCCTGGCGAGGAGGTTGCCATTCGCAGCCGCATCGTCTTCAAGCCCTTCGTCAGCGAGCAGGATATCCTAGACGAGTTCGAGGAGTTTCAACGGGAACTACAACAGGATCAGTAAGGGTTGACCAGTTGGGGGCCCCCCTTTGATTACTCGCCTGTGGTCGTAGCCCGATTCCCCCTCCTTCAGGGAGGGGACAGGAGGTAGGTAAGCCAGTCTATTCCTGGAGGGATCCAAATGATCAAAGTGGCAGTCATTTTAGCAGCGATGCTCTTACTGCTGGCTGGTAGCTCCGGCGGTCAGGACACACTTACAGCTTTGAAATTGGCGACATCAGGGTCGTCATCGGTGATGCATATCCCCATGGCGGCACCGACCGGCCGAGCTACACCGGCATCCATCACCTCTCCCACAAGCTCTACCAGTCCAATGTCTTCTGCCCGCTGTATGCCGGGATGATCGGGATCCGGCGCGCCTGCAGCATCGCGTCTGTGGGCGACAATGGCGCGGTCATCTGGATTGGCGAGGGCGATGCCAAGGTCAGCGAAGAGTACATCGTCAAGCCGCCTCACTACATCGACCACACCGCCAGGTTTACCGCCGGCGCCGAGACGGGCGGGTGGAACGATACCTCCTATATGAACGGGCCAAGCGACCCGGGTGTCTACCTCATCCAGACTGACGGCACCTGGGTGCGCCACTATTCCCAGACCCACGGCGACCGGGCGAGCGTGGCTCCTGCGAACATGGATCCCTTGCCGTCGATCACGAAAGTGGAGGACGCCCAGTATCCCCACGGCACCAATAGCTTCTCCGATGGCTTCAGCGATATTCGCTTCGACCCCGATTATCCGCTGTTCTATGGGCGCTTTGATGATATGGTGCTCATCTTCATGATCGAGCGGCGCTGGGGCAACGACCTCATTCCCTATATGTCGCCCAGCGGCGGCGGCTACAGCCAGGAGTTCGACCGCCCAAACCCGGCCTGGGATTATCGCTACTGGCTCCGTGGCCTGACGCCCGGCGAGGAGGTCGTCATCCGCAGTCGCATCGTCTTCAAGCCGTTCGTCAGCAATGACGACGTGCTTGAGGAATATGACAACTGGAACAGAGAGCTGTACAGCGACTAGCCGTTCACGCCAGCCCGACACGGCAGCGTGGGTAGCGCCACGGACCAGGAAGCCCTCGGTGTGTCACGGCCACTATGCATAGGGAGGGAACAGTGATGGCAGACAAGTTCCGGACCATCAGCCTGAGCGGCCTATTCAACTCACCAGCCAAGCTCAGCACGCGAACCACGAAGCAGCGTCGGGGGTGGCATCGGTCCGTGAAGGAGATCGCTGAGCAGATCCCGCGGGGATTGCAGACGTGTTGGGGCATCCCCTTCAAGCTCGGGCCTAAGGACCTGTCCAAACCGGGCCTGGTCGTACTGACTGCGAACGCAGAACAGACGGAAGTGCCCCTGCAGGGCCAGGCCACCCACGTGTGCATACAGCACTTCTGCAATGTCACTGACGACATGACCCAGATGACTGGTGGAGGCGAGGTGCTGGCCGAGTACGTGCTGCACTATGCCGACGGAACGGAGCACACAACACCAATCCGCCGGCGTTTTGAGGTGCAGGCATTTGCCGTTGACTGGGGCAATGCGGCGTTCGTCGCCATGCCGGCTGCGATGCCGCAAGTAGCTCCAGATGACCCCACCGCCCTCGGCTGGGGGCTCCTGCAGACGGGCGTCACTTCATCCGGCTCCCCCTTCGCCACATGGGTCTATGCCTTGGAGAATCCCTGCCCAGACGTGAAGCTGAGTGCTATCACCCTCAGGGGCACAACCGACGATCCGGTCGGCGTCTTGGGTATCACCCTCTACGATGGCCCTGGGCACCCGCTGCGCCACGTGCCCCGCAAAGTCTACCGGCTGGTGCTGCCGCCGTCCGAGCGAGCCAAGGCAGGCCAGGTGAGCGCGGAGTTGGATATGGGTGTGGTGACGCGCTTGTATGCAGTGCCCGGAAAGGTGAGCCAGGAATGGCTGGACGCGCCCGACCGTGGTCTCGGCCAGCCACGCCCAACTGATGTTGCGACGCGGGAGTTCATCGTAGAGGCAACCGGCTCCGAGGGAGCCACACTATCCGTCAAGGTCGAAGGCAGAGCCTGGCATGAGATACCCTTCGGCGAGGCCTTTACCGAGGGCAAGGCCACAAGTACTGATGACAAGGCCAGGATCGAGATACTGAACCCCCGCACCACCTGGCTCCACGCCACCATCATTGACGAGAGCACGGGCAGGCCCACGCCTACCCGTGTCCATTTCCGCGGCAAGTACGGCGAATATATTCCGCCCTACGGCCACCACGCTGAGGTGAACGACAACTGGTTCGAGGATTATGCCGGAGACTTGCAGCTCCAGGGCCAGAGCTTTGCATACGTCCCGGGCAAGTTCCAGATTGAGTTACCCATCGGCGAGGTGTACGTGGAGTTCAACAAGGGCTTCGAGTACCAGCCTGTTCGCAAGCGGCTGGAGATTATCCCCGGACAGCGTGAACTGAAGCTGACTATCGGTCGCCGCTGCGACCTGCGCAAGGATGGCTGGGTCACAGCCGACACCCACGTCCACTTCATCAGCCCGGAAACTGCTGCCCTTGAAGGGAAGGCGGAGGGCCTCAACCTCATCAACCTCCTGGCCTCGCAGTGGGGGAAGCTGTTCACCAACGTTGCCGATATCACGGGCGAGGCCTCTGGCTGCTCAGACGACGAGACGATCGTCTGGGTCGGCACTGAGAACCGCAACCATCTCCTCGGCCACATCTCTATGCTCGGCACCCACGGCGACCCGGTGTTTCCGATGTGCGCTGGCGGTCCCAGCGAGGCCTACATCGGCGACCCGGACGTCGTTGCCCTCACCGAGTGGGCACGGACGTGCAAGCAACGCGACGGCGTTGTTATCCGGCCGCACTTCCCGGCGCCTGTCTGTGAGGAGCCTGTCTACTTCGTGCTCGGAGAGCTGGACGGGGCCGAGTTGCGGCGATTCGAGACCGACCCGACAGCCGGCACTCTGGACGAGTTCTGCTACCTGGAGTGGTACCGGTACCTGAATTGTGGCTATCGAGTCGCGGCGGTCGGTGGCACCGACAAGATGAGTGCCGGAATGCCGGTCGGGGGTGTCCGCACCTATGCTCAACTCGACCCCAACGAGGGTTTCACCTTCGAGAACTGGGGGAAAGCCGTGCGGGCCGGACGCACCTTCACCACCTCCGGTCCCCTAATGGAGCTCACCGTGGATGGCCATCCCATCGGGTCCGAGATACGAATGCCATCAGGTGGTGGGGAGGTGGAGGTTATAGCCAGCGCCTCCAGCATCTGGCCCATCCATGCCCTGGAGGTCGTCGTCAATGGCAAGGTGGTCGCTGACAGCCGTGATGATAACGGCTGCAACGCCCTCAGCGTTCGCAAGCGTGTCAAGGTAAGCGGCAGCTCCTGGATCGCGGCCCGCTGCGGCAGTGCGTTGCAAGTCCGCCACTGCTGGCCCGTCCATCTCGGCGGGCACACCTCGCCTATCTACGTCGTCTGCGGCGACAAAGAGATGTTCAGTCCCTCCGACGCGACATATATGTTGACGCTCCTGGATGGTGGGATAACGTATCTGGACACGCTTTCCGTCCGCTACAGCGACGAGCGCCACGCCCAGATAAAAGCCATCTACGCCAAAGCCAAGCACGAACTCCTCCACCGCATGGGCCACCACTCGCATGGTGAGTGACTGCATGTGCCGATGGGAGGTAACTCGCAGGGGGTGACTCAATGAGCTCTCCCCCTGTCGTCTTGGTCGAGTCTGGAGGAGCAATAACCGGCTAGCCAGCTATGACGAAGGGTCGCAGGTGGCCCAGCAGCTCCTCGTCAACCTGCACGCGAGCCACCACCGCCTGCTCCTTGTACTCCTCCGAGATGACGTGACCCTTTTGGTGGCACAGGTCAAGCAGTGCCAGTTCGTCGTAGGGCAGTTCCACCGTGAGTGTTCTCAGCCCGCCGTAAAGCTCTTCGCGTAACTGCTTGCCCAGCACATCCACGTTGTAGCCGGTCAGGGCGGAGATGGGCAGGGCATCGGGGAGTTGGCGGCGGACTCGTGCCTCGGAGGCTGTGCCCTCGACTAGGTCCCACTTGTTGAGCACCACGAGCGGGCTACTGCCCACCTCCAGGTCAGCCAGCGCAGCCTCACAGGCCTGGTGCTGGCGCAGGGCGAACGGATCGCTGGCATCCACCACCTCGACCAGCAGATCAGCCTGCACGACCTCCTCCAGGGTGGCGCGGAACGCAGCGACCAGGTGATGAGGCAGGTCGTGGATGAAGCCGACCGTGTCGCTGATGAGTGCCTCGTAGCCCTCGCCCAGGTCCACGCGCCTGACGATGGTGTCCAGGGTCTCGAAGAGCCGGTCGTGGGCAGATGCGACCTCCGCGCCGGCCAGGGCATTAAGCAAGCTGGACTTGCCGGCGTTGGTGTAGCCGACCAGGCCGATGGTAGGGATGCCCATCTCTTTGCGGGTACGGCGTTCGACCTCGCGCCGCTGGCGGACCTCGCTAAGCTGTCGCTGCAGCCGCGCGATGCGGGTGCGAATCGTCCGCCGGTCCACCTCCAGCTTCGTCTCACCTGGGCCTCTGACTCCCACGCCACCGCTGCGCGCTCCTGCTCCGATGCGCGACATCTCCTGGCCCCTGCCCACCAGTTTGGGTAATGCGTAGGTAAGCTGAGC
>JALGTI010000243.1 GCA_029821455.1 Candidatus Zipacnadia bacterium
AGGCGGGCACATCCGCCTTCAATGCAGCCTCCCCTATCTTCAGCAGCGTCGCATTGCTCATCCGCATCAGCTTTACCTCACCATTGAGGAGTCGTATCATCCCGAACTGGCCGTTGAATTCCACGCCACCTTCGACCTTGACGGCAATCCGGCCCTCGCAGTTTATCAGGATGTCCGTCGTCCCATCCACCAATTCAACCGCGACTGCTGCGACTGAGTTGGGGTCCGCGTCATGCTCGACCTGCAGCTTGCGGACCTGCTTGATGAAGGGGGTCGTGTCGTACGGCTCCAGCACCGTGACGAACTGGCTCTCCATGTCCTCGCCAAGGCGGCTCTGGATGAGATAGCGCAGCCGCCGGGGGTTGCACTCTCTGTCAGGTTTCGGCGGCTCGCCACTGGCCAGCGCCACTTCGTCAGAGGGCGTCAGGGCGTGGAGGCGGAGATGAGGATCGTGGCCTGCCTTGATGCGTCCGTGCTTGCCCGCATCGTTCCAATCCACCGTGAAGGAGTTGCTCACCAGCCCAGCTGAGCGCTGCACGTCGCATAGATACATGAAGCCACTGCCCTTGTAGCGCCAGCCCTTTTCCCCATCGTAGAACTCGCCGAACTCGACCTCCTCACCGGCGAAAGTCCCGCCGGCCTGCTTGACCAGGGAGAGTCCGGCTGTGATTGTCTCATTGCTGGCCCCGTGGTAGAGGAGCCGGTGGTTCTTACCCCCACGGACGCGGAACACGTCAAAGACATAGCTGTCAGTGTCCGAAACATCCACCAGCGCCACGGTGCGCCGGTAACTATCCAGCCGTTGGGTTGTGAGCACCGATCGCGGGTTGTCGGTTGGTCGGTACTAAGTTTTTCCAGAAGTCCCGTCCGCCGTTCGCGGATATGATCTTCCCGGCGCCACGGCATGGCGAATTAGGTAGCAGCTTGTACGCATCCGCGGTGCTCCGCCCGTTCTGGCCGCCGCCCGGTCTGAGGTTCCGTAAAAAAGGTTGTTCGCAAAGACCATGTCTTTTATCGATCCAAAGTCATAGGTGATAGTGCCGTCCGCGTAGAAGATGTTGTTGAGGTAACGGACATTGTGCGGACTACCGTACGTATTTCGGGTCATGTTGACAGTCATGCCGGAGCCTACATAGAAAACGTTGTTGTAAATACTGATATCCTCGCTCTCATCCCACTCCAGGGAGAAAGTGGCAATAGCGTCATTCTGGCTAATATTGTATCGGACAATTGTACCTTTAGCCCCTCCGCAAATCAGCAAGAAACCGCCGGCATTGTCGTGGCTATAGTTGTACTGGAAAATCGTGCCCCTGCAGGCTGCGTCATCATCAAAGGCTTCACTGTCCCACACGGTTACACCGCCAACAGCTGTGTGACTCACCTCATTAAACTGAATAAGCGTGTTATTGCAGCGCTGTGGCCAGATCCCGGCGCAAGCTCGTTCTCCAGGCTGTCTGCCAACGCGTTGGTGTGCGTAGCGCAACACGTTGCGCTCAATAAGTGCGCCGTCGCATCCAAGGATAAAAATGCCATCGCCCCCGATATCTTGCAGTCGATTCCCTCGAATAACCACATTTTGGCTATGGTGCTTATCAGAGACGGTGGGATAGTCCGTGTGCAGAATGCCGTTTCGATCCACATGTTCGATCAAGCATCCCTCAATCAGAAGGTCATCAAACCATGTTCCCACGCCTTCCCGTTTTAGCAAGAAACCCCCATCGTCGCTTCTCAGGCCGCCTGGGATGTCGTGAATATGGAGATTCCGGAAGTGGAGATGATGGGCGACTCCGAACTCCTTGATATAGACGAAGACGCCTTTGCGGCCACCACTGAGGTCCATATTGTTTACTTCCCAGTACTCTACGTTGTACAGGAAAACGACAGCGTCCTCGGCCGGAACGGCAACGATCTTGGGCTTTGCTCCGGTGCCATAACTGTCGACAACTATTGGTTGTCCATCTTTGCCAGAGCCGTGGAGGCGAAGAGGGCCCTTGTAGGATGTCCCCGCTTTGAACAGAATCCGCGTGCCTGCCGCGAATATGGCACTGTTTACGCGGGCGAGAGTGCCCCAGGCCATCTCGCGGCTTGTGCCATCATTCTGGTCGTCGCCCTTTTCACTATCCACATAAAAGGTGCTTCCGGGCGAGAATGTCTCATGCTTGTCTGTCGAACCCTCTCCCGGGCCTCCGCAAAGACCCGGAATAGAATTGCTGGTGATAATTTCAATGATAGCAATTAGTACCAACAACTTAACTACGGTAAAGCCTTCGCTGTTAAACATTTCTATTCCTCCAAAAAGATCCATTACATAGTCAATTTCGTTGACTATGTTGTAATGGGTCGCGATCCCTCTCCGATAGTTTCAGTCCTCAGCCAGAGTCCACTGAGAGTAGGTTGTGTGCTTGAGCCATTTCGCATGGCCGTCGAGAAAGGCAATGTTGAACCCACCGTTGTGGCGCTTGTCTGTTACGTCTGCTGTTCTTCCATCTATGTTCGTTGTCATCCAAACCAACGTCGTACCGTTCAAACCATCGATGAATGAGATGGTCTCGGCGGGCTGCTTCGCATCACTGTCGAACTTCGCCTTTTGAGGTTTTGCACCATATTGCGTCCACCAGTTCACCTGTGCATGGGGAGCGTTTCCTTTTCCAAAGTTCTCAATGTAGCTATTGGAAACGTAGCCCAACTGGTAACTTTTGTAGCTCGGACAGGACAGAATCCCTTTGTTCTTCATATAAGGTTCAAGAAGGTCTGTCCAATAATACCAAGTGCCGGCCGAGTCTTTTGTGTATCCCGGAACATACCCCCCGTCGTAGTCCTGCGCGTACATCAGGTCAGCCAACTCAATCCCCTTGATGTTACTCAAGCAGCTCGCCTGCCGCGCCTTCTCGCGAGCTCTGGCGAACACTGGGAAAAGTATCGCCGCCAGGATCGCGATGATCGCGATCACCACCAGCAATTCGATCAAGGTGAAGCCTGTTCTCTTGAACATCTGAAATGCCTCCTTCTTTTTATTTGCACTAACTAGCTTCAAGCCGTTGCAGAACGGTCGTTCACGTTCCTCTCGGTCTTTGAATGCACGGCATCAATAGTCTGTAGCGCGTTATCTGTGAGCCGGCAGCGCGTGCCTGCTCAACAATCCTACTGAAAATATCTCGCAACTTATCGGCTCCCAGCTTTGCCCGGAAGCGGCAGATGGTGGTGTGGTCGGGTGCGCGCTGTTCGGGCATCAGGCCCGCAAACCATTTACAGGCCAGATGCAAGTTGACTTGCTCTTCTATCTCCCGGTCAGAAAGCTCATAAAGAAATTGCAGAAACAGCACTTTGAACAACACTACGGGGTCCCAGGAGGGACGGCCGTTATCTGGGCAATAGCAGTCGCTCACCAACGGCTCCACCGACGAAAAATCCACGGCCTCAGATAGGCGACGCAACAAATGGTCCGAGGCAATCAATTCCTCGTAAATGGTGGCAAAGAAATTTAGCTGAACGCTCTGCTGGCCTTGCACGGAATTCTTCTTGCCCAGCTTGGTTATCGTTATCTTGGAATATTGTACCCCCCCCCCCCCCAGGGTTGTCAAGGGGTTTTGCAACAATCTCGACTGCTTCGTTCGCAGCGGGAGGAGAAGTGCCAGGAGATGGTGAATACGCAGACAATGTTTATTGCAGCAAACACACGCGGTAGTATCGTCGGATCACTTCAATTGGTCGGGAGAAATCGGCATGGCTCTTGATATTGACATCTGCGCACATCCGTGGGCCTATGCGGCCCAGCAGCCGGACTGCGACATCCGGCCGGTGCTGGAAGACATCTTTGCGGATCTCAAGACGGCAGGCTTTGACGGCGTCGAACTCATGCACACAGCCCTGCAGACCGAGCAGGACTTGCAGAGGGCCGCGGAGCTGTCGGCCAGGTATGAACTGCCGGTCATAGGCGCATCGTTTGGCGGGGCCATGTCGGACCGCCAGGCTCACCCCGAGCTATTGGAGCACGCCGAGTTTCTGCTGCCGGCGCTGTCAGAGCTCGGCGGCCATCTACTGGGTGTCTCCACCGGCAAGAGCCCCGATGGCAGAAAAACCGCCGAACAGCTCGATACTCAGGCCGAGTTATTGACGCGCCTCCTTGAGTTGGGAGCCGACCACGGCATAACCATCAACCTCCACAACCACACCTACGAGGTGGAAGAGGGCGAGCATGAGCTAACCGAGAACCTCAAGCGCCTCCCGGAGATCAAACTGGGGCCGGACCTCAACTGGCTGCGGCGTGCGGGTGTCGAGCCGCTTGATTTCCTGCGCCGCCATGCCGACCGCATAGTCTATCTGCACCTGCGCGACCAGCAGGGCGACCGCTGGGTGGAGGCCCTCGGCGACGGAGATGAGGACTATGTACAGGTTGGCCGGGCGCTGAGCGAAATCGGCTTCACGGGCAAGGCGGCAGTCGAGTTAGCACACGAGGCTGACACCGCTTTTACGCGCTCAATGGGTGAGAATTTCAGACTGAGTTGCGAGCGCCTGCGTGCCGCCTTCGCTCAGGTATGAATGACCAGGGAGAGGACGCGATGAAAAACGATACCGTGCAGATTGCGATGCTGGGCTCAGGCTTTGTGGCGGACTTTTACATGCAAGGCCTCGACAACGTCAATCATCAGCAGGTTGTGGTCAATTACTCTCGCACGGCGGCCCGTGCCGAGGAGCTGGGCGACAAATGGGGCATACCCGACCAATCCACCGACCTGCAGGCTGTGATTGGTCGCGATGACATTGACCTGTACCTGATTGCGCTGCCGAATTTCCTGCACGAAGAAGTCGCCATCATGCTGGCCGAGGCGGGCAAGGCGATGGTCTGTACCAAGCCTCTGGCGCGCACTGCAGAGGAAGCCAGACGCATGTTGGAGGCGGTCGAGCGGGCCGGAGTCTTCAACGCTTATGCCGAGACGGAAGTGTTTTCCCCGGCGGTAGTCAAGGCCCGCGAGCAGATCGAGGCGGGTGCTATCGGCGAGGTGTTGTGGGTGCGGTCCCGTGAGGCACACGGCGGCCCTCATGCTGACCACTTCTGGGACCCTGACCTGACCGGCGGTGGTGCGCTCAACGATATGGGCTGCCACTGCATCGAGGCGGCGCGCTACTTCTTCGGCAAGGACAACAAGGTCAAGCGGGTCATGGCCTGGGGTGCGACGCTCAGCCATGCCGACCGCACCTCCGCCGAGGACAACGCCCTGATGATCATGGAGTTTGACAATGGCTGCGTGGCCCACGCCGAGCTTTCCTGGTCGGCCCGTGGCGGCCTGGATTTGCGCAACGAGGTCCACGGCTCCGAGGGCTGCATCTTCACTGACGTGACCCGCTCCACGCCCATTACCACCTTCTCTTTGCACGGCACCGGCTACCTGGTGGAGAAGGCCGAGGTGGACACCGGCTGGACCGTTCCCTTGCCCGAAGAGGCCTTCGTATATGGCTACCAGGCGGAGATGAAGCACTTTGTGGACTGCATTCGGACGGGCCAGGCCCCGCGCGAGAATTTCCACGACGGCACGACGGCTGGGTGGTCAATCTGCTGTTGGATGCCGCTTACGAGTCAATGCGCGAGGGCGTCTGGGTGACGGTGGATTACTAGGGCGGAGTTATTCACGAAGGAATTTGCCAGTTGAGCCAAATGCACCAGGAATGCTCTCCAGAGCTGGAGAGCCCATCTGTGTCCCGTCTCGCGCAAGCGACGCACCGTCATTTCGCGTAGGCCAGGCTTTCTAGCCTGGCGCAAGGTCAACCGCAAACGTGTCGGGCTAGAAAGCCCGACCTACGCGTTGATAAGTAATGCGAGCTGGCGCGAACGTATCTGGGACGGCTCCGAGATTCCTCCCCAAGCTGAGGTCTATCTGCGCGCTATCCTCTCAGCGTCGCCGTCAGCCTCACATCGCTGATAGGCTGGTCTGCGTCGAGGTTCTCGATGATCACCTTCACGAAGCGAACGCTGCAATTCAAGTCGAAAGTCTGTTGGCACGGATGGCCGGGGGCATGTGCCAGCTCAAAGGCCGCCAGGTCCTCGGTGTCGTAGTGGAAACCATCGGCGCTTGAACGCACGTGCAGCCGTACGCCAGCACCGGCAGCGGAACCGAAGCTGCATTCGATAGTCAACGAGCATCGCTGAATGTGCTCCAGGCTCACCGTCGGGCAGGCATCCAGTGATGATGATTCACCCGGGCCAAGCTCGGCAATATTCAGCACCGGCATCGGCATGGCGAACGGCGTCTGCGTGGCAAGCACCTGAACACCCAGGTCCTCGATGTTGGAGCGCGGGCTGTTGACGTACCGCAGGGTGTGGAACAGATAGACCAGCGGCGGCTCGAAGAGATGATGCACCTCG
>JALGTI010000244.1 GCA_029821455.1 Candidatus Zipacnadia bacterium
TGTCGGAGACGCCGAGGATCACGTCAAGGTGGTGCTGCGGGGCGAGAATGGGCGGGTTTATGATATGGAGGTCTCCACAGCATGCCGGTTCCCGGAGCCAAAGTGGACTGTGCTTGGCACTTATGGCACACTTGTCTCCGACGGCAAGACCAGTAAGATTGAGTGGTTCGACCCCAAGAAGCTGGGGAAGCTGAGGCCAATTGAAGCGCCGGTAGCCGGCCGCATCTACGGCAATGATGACGTGATCCCCTGGCAGACGGACGAAGTTCCGTCGGTGGGGCCATCCATCGGAGACTTCTACGACAACGTCTGGGCGGTGTTGCGCGAGCGCAAGGCGATGGTCGTCAAGCCAGAGGAAGCCCTCGAGGTGGTGCGTGTTACTCAGACCGCAAAACGCAGAAGCGGGTTCTACCACAAACATTGATGGGAAACGCGCCCGGCAAATCAGCGCATCCTGGAGAGCCAGCACTTCACAGCTTGCACCTATCCAGGATCCGCTGCATGTTCTCGCCCAGCACCTTGCGCTTCTCTGCGGTTGTCAGGCGCGAGTAGACTACCCACCCGAACTGCGGGATCGGATCGCGCATCGGTGAGTCAGTGCCAAAGATCACCTTGTCTGCGCCCGCCCCCTCCACCAGGAGTTCGATGATGCGGTGGCAGACCGGCGTGAGGGTGATTTCCAGGAAGACGTTGGGGAGTTCATTGGCCAGCTCGATACGTTCCCGCGCCAATGGGAAATTCCCCCCTGAATGGGCCAGCAGGAAGCTTATCTCCGAGAAGCGGGTGGCCAAGTCGCGGACCTCGGCGTTGAAGTTGTTGGAGCCGTGCAACAACGCGAATAGCCGGTGCTCGTTGGCAAACTCCCACCACGGCTCATAGCGCGGGTCGTTGTAGGGTATCTGGTACTTGGGGAAGTAAGGCTTGAGGCCCTTGAAGCCCTTCTTCAGGTGCCAGTACTCAATATCGGTTTCAAGACTCGGGTCATTGGGGTCCACCACCGCATAGCCGATAACCATATCGGGAAACTCATCCATCATCTCGGCGGTCGTCTCGTTACCGCGGTCGTAGGTCCCCCAGACACTCAGCCACGAACTGGTGCAGACCTGGTCAATTCCCAGTCGGCGATAGCGGCGCACCATACTGGTCAGGTCGCTTCGTGGCATCGCATACCCGGCTCCCTTGGCATCCCGGTGGAGCCAGTGAGCGTGGGCGTCAATCACGACCACATCGTCAAGCGGCTGGCCGGCCTTGGCTCGGGCCAGGATGGGTTCCTCGTCACGCTCCGAATATGGCTCCGGCAGGCTGTCGAGCTTCAGCAGCCGGGCAAGGTTTTCTCCGGCTACTAACCTCCTCTGCTCATTGGTCAGTTCGGCGTAATCTACAAATGATTTGGCCGCGCCGGGGCTTTTGACCTGGGCCTCGGTCCCGAACAGCAGCCGCTCAAAGCCGAACAGCTCCCCCAGCACTTCAAGCGCGTAGTTCCCCTGCATTGACGAGAACTCAATGTGCAGATTCGGACAGCGCGACATCACTCCGGCTACGGTGCGATACTGGCCCCAACTTGCGCCCTGCAAGATCACGGGCAGGTCCCCAAATGTCCTGCAGAGGTCCTCCACCATCGTAACGCCCTCCAAGCCTATCTCAACCCAGTCAATGAACAGCGGCAGCCCCGCTGCTTGAAGCGCCGCACATAGCTCCTGTGTATCACGCGCAAGTTGATAGGTATGCTTGGCCGGGCACAGCTTGGCCGCAGGCACCCCCTCAGCCAGCATCTGCTCAACTACTTGCTCGCCCGCTGGCATCTCGCCCAGTATCGAGGGCATCAGGACCCAGCACGGCCACAGGCGGTCACTCTTGGCCACCTCCTTCATCAACTCTTCATTCCCGAATGTCGGGTCGTAGAAGCGCGCGGTCTCGTGGGTGACCAGGGCACCGTGAATGCCGCAATGCTCCATCTCGTGCAGTAGTTGCTCGGTGGTCCAGGCCTCGCGGGCATCGCGAGGCACGCGGCGTCCCACCAGGGCAAAGCAGTCCAGGTAAATGGTATCACTCATCGAAGTCCTCCTCGGACAGAAACATATGCAAGACTCATAGCAGGTTCGCGGTCTCAGCAGGAATCCCTCCCAAATGAATGTCCAAGTCATCCGCAGGCAGCTATTCAGGTACTTAACCGCACACCCCATGCGGCGCTCAGACCGGCAAGGTGACGGGGTTGGGGGGAGGAATAGGCAGTGCTGTGCGGAAACAGGCGCAGGCAGCTTGAGGCAGGGTTTGCAGCTTTCCAAAGGAGAGGGATGGACAATGTCAGTACAGCGCACATTGTTATGGGGCACAGTAGGCGCTCTGGCAGGCTTTGCTGTCACAGGAATGCTTTTTGCATCCGGTCTCTTCCCAGGCAACACACCGGCCTGGTCTGACGAGGCGGAGTCGCACACCCAAGGACTGGTGGTTGGCCCAGATAAGCCAATCGTGGTTATGATACCGGAAAAGGGTGTCAAGGCGGAGATCAAGCCGGAACGAATCCTGCTTACCTATGGCAACAGCACCATAAGCATGAACGCCGACGGCCTCGCCCTCGTCAGCGAGCAGCCCATCATCATTCGTACCCCAAACGTGGCCATCGAACCCAACGGCGACCTGCGACTCAGTACCTCAGGGACCTTCCGGGTAGAGGCCCACGAGATCGAACTGGAAAGCAGAGGCGAGGTGAGTCTTGAAGCGCCCGAGGTGGACTGGCAAGCCACCGGCAGGCCGCTGCTATCAGCGCCGGCAGGTTTGGAGGTTGACACCGGGTCCAACGATTTGCAGTTGGATGCTGATGACATCCTGATCGAGGCGCACGAGTTGAACGCGGATATCGGCTATGAGGTGGAGATTGACGCGGGTTCACACTTCAGCCTGGAGGCCTCATCGGATATAATCACCGACGCCTATCGCACGGAGATCCGGGGTTCCACTGTCCGTCTGGCCGGCGGCGACAAGCCGGTCGCGCGAGTGGGTTCGAGGGTCACTGTACCACCTGCCGGCATCGGAGAGGTCACCGAGGGCTCACGCCGCGTCTATGTGCCGTAATCACTACCTTTGCCTTGCGCGGAATCAAAACACTATGGGGATGTGGCCAAATGAATTCACTGCTTAGTCTTCTGCAAACGACATTGTCAGGTGCGATATACTTGCCGTTCATCCTCCTCGCCACGACCTTCTGCAGTGTGTGTTGTACGGTGGGTGACGATTCAGATGACCGACGGGCGAAGTACATCGAGTTTTCCGAAGGCGACAGATGGTCTCTGCAGACCCAGGGAGATTATCATTGTCGCTATGACCGGCGGAATCTGTACTGTATGTATCATCTCACAAGTACCGCGGCGACAGGCGATCATGCAACCCTGACAACAACAGTCACGATTCCAGCTAATTGGCAGCCGCCGTATGGCATCGAGTTCTACTGCTCAGATGACTACATAGTACGTCCCTCTGATTTCAAGAACACCGGCTGGATGGCAGTCCACGCCTATCCGGGGCATCGCTTCAAGCAGGTACTGATTGATGGGAAGGTAGTATGGGATGTTGATGTGGGTGATGTCGGCCGCGAGGCGTATTATGGAATTAACATAACTGACCTTGTCGAGCCTGGCAAGCCCTTTGAGTTGACGCTACGGATGCTAGATAAGGTCGGGACAGAGGCCGAACTTGAGGGTGAGTTCGTTGAGCACGGTGCCTTCCGGCCGAATGAGAATCCCCGTGCCTTTATGACGCATCTGTACTGGGGAGACCTGTTGGTTAGCGAGCGCTTCAATCCTACAAAGCTGCGCCCGTTCCGTGAATCACCAGACATAACTGCATTGCGCGAGCGCATTGCCGAAGGCCTTGTCCCGCGCGGCCCGGCAGTGACGGCTACAGCGCCCGCCACTTTGACGGTTGAGGCCCCACGCGGACTCGCCGGCGGGTATCCCCTCAGTTGCGGTGTGCCTTTGCCGGAAGGTGCCGTGCAAAACGGCTATCAGTTGCGCCTGCACGACGCGTACGGCACAGACCTCGCGCCCCAGGTGGACGAGCTATCCCACTGGCAGGACGGCTCGGTCCGCTGGGCGCTGGTAAGTCTGCCGTTGCCTGATGATGTCCAGCCCGGCGATGAGTGGACGCTGACCTGGGAAGCAGACAGAAAAAAACCTCGGACTGCAGTGCATATAGAGCACGATGGCGACGACCTGACGATTGACAATGGCATCATCTCGGTCCGCGTGCCGGCTTCTGGCCCCTCAGCCATAGCCGAGGTCGTATCAGACGGCGGCCAGCTACTCGCAGGGCCGATGGCAGCGTATTCGATCGTGGATAGAGATGAGGAGACGGTTCGTTACCAAGCTCAGTGGGAAGGGCGTAGGATCATCAATAAGGGTCCGCGCCAGGTCACTGTCGAGCTTCACGGCAAGCTCGTAGGGCCGGCTGACGCCCTGGGGCGCTGTGTGTTCAGGTTCACGCTGACCGACGGCTCCCCGCTGCTGCGTGTCTGGTACCGCATCTTCAATGATACCGAAGAGCACCTCAAGATCGCTGAACTGACCATCACCCAGGGAATTGAACCTGGCAGCCGGATGGCTGGTTTGCGGTTGATTCGGAGGATGCTACGGTCTTCGCTGCAGTGCGCTGGGCGGCAGAGATGCCGACAAAGGTGCTGGAACTGGACGGCAATGTCCTTGCCATACGGCTGTTTGCCGGCACCGAAGAGATCCCTCACTTCCGCCCGCGTTCCGGTGAGGCCCGCCGCCAT
>JALGTI010000245.1 GCA_029821455.1 Candidatus Zipacnadia bacterium
CTGATATTGCTTGAAGTCATCCAGGTTATCTTCGTTGATCTCGTTGGGATAGTGGGCCTCCAGAGCCTGCAGGCCGTATTGCTTCAGGCCGGCCGCCTTCTCCAGAATCTCCTCCATATCCATCGGTGGGACATAGCGGTCGTGAAACCTGCCGCCGCCAGGCGCAAAGAACCACACCCCGGCCGAGAACTTCAGGTCGAGGCTGAAGCTGTTGAGATGCTCCACCAGTTCCTCACCAGTTCTTCTTGTCTTCTGCGCACGCAAATCCACCATTGGCATCATCATTCACCTGCCTGTCAGTCTTATTGTGTTGTCACTGCCTCGCCCGGGCACCTGCAACTGCTGCGCTGGACGCACGGACGAGACCCTCACTTGCACTCTTCGACTCTTGCATGCCAATACCCTTTTTCTACACTTGGTGGTTAGCGACCCTCAAATGTGGTAAACTCTATGTAACGGGCCACAGCTTAGGGAGCTGCGGGCCGATAATCTCAATGTGCAACAGAACCTTTTGGCTCCGCCGGTGTCTAAAAGAGTAATCCTAGCGGCGATAGTAGCAATCCGGGTGCAAGTCACTATCCAGAAAGTGGTACTTATGCTGACTCACAACATTCGCCTCACCACAGTGCTATTCAGCATCGTCCTGGTCGTAGCGATCATCGCGGCGGCGGTGACCCAGGCCAACGCCTACACTGTCACCCCCGAAGGCATCCGCAATCGCATGTCCAACAAGTTGCGCGAGAAGTGGGACTTCAAGAACCTGGTTATCAAGGTGGTCCCCTACCAGAACCCCGCCTACACCCAGCAGGGCCGGTTTGCAGCTGTCGTCCTGTCTGCTGACAGTATGACCCGCAGGGGCAAGGGGATCACTGTTCGAGAGGTTTACATCAAGGGCTTTGATGTCACTTTCAACGTCGCCAAAATGTACGCGTCGGCTGGCTTCCACTCCGACGACATGATTAGGTCCCGCGCACGAGCCGTCTTTCACGTCAAGATGATGGAGACCGACACTAACAAGCTCCTGGCAATGAAGAAGACCCCGGTCAAAAACTTGCACGTGGACTTCGGCAACAATCAACTCTCCTTCACCGGCACCTACAAGCTGCTGTTTGGCAACAAGCTCAAGATGGTGGGGAAGCTGCAAATCAAGGACAAGCACCTGCTCAACTTCGTGCCCACTCACGCATCGGTCAACGGCGTGCCATTACCCACGGGACCATTGAAGCAGGTCCTGGGCAAGCTGAACCCGCTCATTGACACCTACACCGTTCCACTGAAGCCCAGAATAGACACAGTAACGATTAAGGATACGTACATACTGATCAAGGGCGACAACGCCTAGGTAATGCAGACAGTGTGTCCCACGGACGGCCCCGGCCAGCATTGGCCGGGGCCAATTCTTTCGCGCATGGGGTACGTTTCGATAGCTTGACAAAGGGAGTGACCTACCCCGCTCGACGCCTCCTCCGCCATATCACTCCCACCACGGTCAGCAGCGGCAGCCAGATGACGGCAGTCGCCGCCAGCCACACCCCGATCCAGACCAGGCTCCGCCCCACTGAGCCGAACGCCTCCCCAAGAAAGCGCAGCGGCGTTGCCTGCTCTGTCAGGGTAACATCCACGTAGGCGTAGTGGGTCTCCTCGCTCAGCTCCTGGTGCTGCTCCTTAGCTGGCTTGTTACGGGCGCGCAGGGCCATAATCTGCTGGTAGAGTTGCTGCTTCTTGCGGCGGTTCTTCTCCGCCATATACTTGCGCACCAGTTCGTCCTCCGTGGCCCCCATCTCGCGGATCTCCTCCCCTCGGCCCCAGTACTCCTTGCTCGCATCCTCGCTCTCCCCGCGCAGCAGCACCACCTCTCCCAGATCACGCAGTTGGGACATCACCTCATCCAGCTTGTCAACCGGCACGCGAGCGGTGAAGTGCGCGTAGGCCTCCTCACCCTTCTCCAGGCGCATATCTACATCCTCGATATGCCCGTCTGCCTTCTCGATAATGGACTCGGCACGGTCAAACGCCTTCTCCACATCCCGCACGGCCACCTCCAGTTCCTGGTGAACGATCTTCTGCCGCTCCCCCGACCCGTCATACCACGGCATTTCCACAGCCATTCCAAACGAATCATCATAGGCACGGCGACCTACGCCCCGATAAACAGAATCTCCCTCGACGACAGTGGCGTCCCCGGCCTCGCCACTCAGCTGGTCCACAGGCACAAGGTGGCCCCCCGCAACTGCGTGCTTGTATTCCGTCCCCGATCTCGTACCCAAGCGTTCTACGCTTCTCTCAGTCTGAGCAAGCGGCGGGGTCCCAGGCCCAGGAGTCGCGATCACTACCTGCTTACCGGCTTCAGGCACTAATCGCGCTCCGTCCGGCGGTTGCGCCGGCACGGACGGAGCCTCCGTTGCCGGTAGAGGCGGCCCCGCTGGCGCTGCCGGCTGCTTCGCTGAGGTGGGCACAGGCAACCCTACAGGTACTTTAGGCAACTGAACGAACATGGGAAGGGTGAGCATCGCCACAAGCGATATTACAGCCCCGGCCGCTGCGGCCTTCAGCACCGGCCGCCAGATACTTCGCACAGGGGCGGCCTCTTCCCGCGCTGCAAGCTCGCGGATACAAGCTAGACAGCGCTCGCGCAGGCCCTCCGGCGCCTCAGCCTCCTCCACATTTTCCAGGACTTCCTCAAGGGGCAAATCTGAGCTATCCCCCGCTCGCCGTTTCATCTTCATCCAGCTCCTTTCCCAGCGTCGGCTGCAGCAGCACCCATAGTCTCCGCAACGCCTCGTGCAGCCGCCATCGCACCGTCCCAGCCTTTACGCCCTCGCCCCGCGCAATCTCCACCGCCGACACCCCCATGAAATACCGCAGTACCACCACATTGCGGAACACCTCTGGCAGCCGTCTCACCGCCTCGCATACCACTTCCTGCCGCTCCTTCAGCAGCGCCAACTCTAAGGCAGTCGGTTCGGGGTCCGGGAATTCCTCGGCAACCTGCTCATTTGGCAGGTCCTCTATACCCGCGCGCTGCCGCCAGTGCCGGTTCACATTCAACGCCACCCCATAGAGCCACACATCCGGCCGCGCTCTGCCCTGGAACCCGTCCACTGATTTCCACGCCTGCTCGAACGTGTCTTGGGTCAGGTCGGAGGCCATATCGGGGTTTGCCCCCATCCGCACGTGCAGGTTGTAGACGCGCGCGTACTGGGTCTCGACCAGCTTCTCCCAGCTAGGCAGTTCCCGCCGGCGCAGTCTCACGGCCTCTGCACGAGTGCTCCAGGCCATTGTGTCGCCTTCCCATCGCCTTCAGTTGTGAAGGGATGCACGGTGCGTTGTTAGCTATGTGGCTCTGGGGGCACAAAACGTTGGGTGAATCTTGCTCAAATCTCTCAGGGCTGCCAAGCAGGAACAACGGAGCTAATCAATCAGGCTGCTGATCGGGAGCCAGCGGCTGCAGGCCGCCGCCGGCCGGGCGCTTGCCGCGCCAGCGCTCGTGATGACGCGGTGTCAGTGGTGCTTTGGTGGGTGCGGGGGCAACAGGTTTCGCCACTGGGGGCTGCTCTGTGGCCTCAGCCTCCGCCTTAGGCGGCGCAGGGCGCACCGTGGGCTCCTCACCCTCTGCCAGTACCGCGAACTTCGCGCTGCCCAGCACCTTCGCATCCCCAGCCAGCGTTATGCGCACCTCATATGGACCAGGTGGCAACTGCCCTTCCTGCGGCTCTATCCATGCCTGGCCCCAGCCCGTCTCCGCCGCCATCCGCACCTGCGTCGTCGCCTGGCCAATCAGCATGTCGCGACACAACCACTTCACTTCCAGCGCGCCGCCAGGAATACCATTGGCATATTTGAACCACACCCAGATTCGATCGCTGGGGCGGAACTCCCCTGCCAGCGCAACCGGCCACCCGTCCGCATCCATCCCCGTAGCGGTCATCACATCGGAGACGACCATCTCACCTGCAGGCAGCGGCTCTGCTGCCAGGATCTTCTCCGCCTCCTCCGCTGCGACAAATGAGGCCTGATAGACCGCCTTGCCTCCTACAAGCAGCTCCACCACATAGATGCCGGGCGCAAAGGGTTCCCCCTCGCTTGGCGGTGTCAGGATGAAGTGGCCGGTGACGATGTCGCCAGCACGGGACAGTTGCTGTGGCGCCGGCAACGGCCCCAGATCATCACCCTCAAGCGACCACCTGCCCGTCACCTGCCCTTCTGCCACACCGCTGAGTTCGAAAAAGCAGTATATCTGGCTCGCCTCGGCTGGCAGTAGCAGGGGCGTACGCGCCGGGCGTTCAGGGGATACTGAGAAGACAACCGGATCGGGCGTCACGGGTTCTTGGAGCTTTGCCACGGATGCCAGGTGTGTGTCCGCAGATAGCAAGGGAACTGCTGAAGCAAGGGGAGGCTCCACTTCAATGGCCGCCGGCTGCCGCGCACTCGCCATCAGGCCCGCAGAGACGATCACGAGCAGCACGGTCGCCAGGCCGATTAGCAGCCAGAGCGATTGCGCCTGTGTCATTCCCTCCTGGCGCTGGACCGGCAGCTTGTCCGTGTCATCCGTCTTGCCGTCCATACGCACCACTTCTGCGCAC
>JALGTI010000246.1 GCA_029821455.1 Candidatus Zipacnadia bacterium
TTCTCTGCTGGCGACAGCTTCGTAGGCCTGATTGACAACCTGCAACTGATCAGACTCCAACCCGGAGGCGCAGAATAATGGTTAGGTACACTTGGCTGTTCGTGGTAACAATGATGCTGGCTGCGTTGCCCACGGCGCGAGCTGCTCCGGACTCAAAGGTCTTCCCCATGAGCGATGAGGGCGGCGCATATATGATTGAGAACCTGCCGAACCTGGAGCAGATCGGCTATCCGGTTGGAGCGGATGTCAGCGAGGTGCCCAAAGAGCTATACCCGGTCGTTGAGGTGCCAGCGTACATTGAACTGATGTCTTCCGTTTATCACTATTCTCGCCTGGCTCCCGCGCGGGATATCACAGACATCGTTCGTGATGGACAGGCGTACAAGCGCTACGTGTTCCCGCCACCGGCGAAGTCTACAGCACGTTGGGCCCTGCTAATGACCCAGTGGGTGCCGCATCCCTCTGAGGCCGACCGGCAGGCCCCAGGCGTGTTCGCATGGCATTTCGAGACACCCGACGGACCCGAACCGGAGCAGGCTATTGCTATCAAGCTGCTCCCTGAGCTCCTGCCTGCTTCCCCACCTAAGCGCATCCTGGTGCACATGTACACGTGCGCCAACCTCGACGTTGACCCTGAGAGGCTGCCTGAGGTCTTGACGCTGCTCCAGCGCGGTGGCGCTAACCTGATTGGAATCTGGGAGAGCAGGGGCGAGGATCTCAAGGCGGCCGGCGTGTACGAAATGGGTATGAGACTGCATGCAAATCAGGGCGGTATTTCCGGGTGGAAGGACTTTGGCGCCCAAACCCCCGACGAATACACCGTTGACAAAGACGGTAATATTGTCGAGGGTGAGGATCCTCAGTACGTGATTGACCGCGACGGTGAGCCATGGCAGCGCACTCTGGCCACCTGTAAGAACCTCGCTCGCCAGGTTGACGTGATGACCCAGGACATCGAATGGGGGCCGATCTGGGACACAGGCTTCTCGGAAGCGGGTATCAAGGCCTTCGCCGAGCAAAACAACCTCAACCCCGCCGAGCTTACCCCCCAGACTATCTGGCGTGACTACCGCAAGCAGTGGGGCGATTTCCGCGCCAACCAGCAGCTCATTCTGGCATCGTACTTCACCGAAGCCGCCCGCGAGGCCAACCCTGATTGTCTCACCATCTGGCTACCTGGTTCGCCGTACACAGGGACAGATCCCGACCTGATGTCTGATATGATTGAACTGGGCGAAGACAGCCTGGGGCGTACGGTCTACCTGACCTACCCCTTCCCCACAGAGCGGATGCAAGAGGGCTTTGACATCCTCGAGCCAATGTGGTACGGCCACGGCGTCGGGCAGTGCCGCCAGGGGTTTGAATGGACCAAGGCCATAACATCGAGGGTCAAGCTCCCCTTCGTACCACTGTTCCTGGGCCAGGGCAGGGAATACTACTATCCTGGCGGTGACCCGGGCGAAGTCCTCCGTGCCATGTTATGGGGCGCGATGCTTGGTGGCGCCGAAGGGTACGGGTTCTGGCTGTCAGAATTCAGCCCGCTGCAATGGGCCTGGCTAGCGCGTACTAACCGGGAGATCTCCGTAGTGGAAGACATCCTGTTGGATGGAGAGCCCGACCGGCGCGAGGTCAGGATCCGGCCGATGCCCAAGAAACACTTGACCCTGGTCAGTGGCCAGCAGCGCCAGAGCTTCCCGGTCCCAGATTTCGCAAAAGTCGCTCTTACCCGCAGCTTCACCTCCGGCGACCACCGCCTCATCGGCGTAGTCAACCTCGACCTGGGCATGGAGGTTTACTATAAGGTGCAAGTACGCGGCTTGCCGGCAGGCGAGTACCAGGTAGTGAATGTGACAGAGAATACGCTTGTCGTCCCGGACCGCGATGTCCACACCTTCACGGCCGACCAGCTTGAAGCTGGCTTGCTGATGGTCACGCCGGCCAAGTATGGCGTCACGATACTTGATGTCGCCGCCGCAGACCAGATGCCGGCTGCAGAGCTGAAGTTGCAGGTAATGGGTGACATTGAAGCAGCGTATGCGGCCTACAAGGAGCCAGACACCGAAGGTTCAGTTCTGGCTGAGCGCGGCGGGTTGAGCATCCGCTACGATATGGTGGGCGCGGAGGCAGAGCCTTCAATACTGATCGAGAGCCCTCTGCAGCAGGTCTGGATTCGACCCCAGGCCGGTGGGCGGATCACCGAGTGGCGCGTCAAGGATGGTGATCGCAAAGTCGTCGAGTGGCTGCCGCCGCACGGTGGCGCGGCGATGGACCTGTTCTGGAGCCCAGCCGACGCCCACTGGTCAGGAGACGAGCAGGGCGCCTATGAGGTGGTCTATACAAAGATCCACGGCGGGAAAGCGTACGTCCGACTGCGTCAGACCAAGGCCACTCCCTCCCTCCAGGGCTTGGTACTAACCAAGACGATAGCAGTGCCCCTGCGAAGCACAGATGTGGAGGTCCAGGTCTCAATCGAGAACCCAGGGCCGGCTCCCGAAATAGGATTTGCTTACTGGGCGCACCATGTGTTTCGGCCGGGGCAGGCGGAACTGGAGGCCGCGGAGGAGCAGTACGCCGACATCTACATGCAAACCGACGAGGGTGTCACACGGGCCCCCTTGGAATCAGTAGTCTGGGCCAAACCCGCCGAGCCATTTCTACCCGGCAATGAGAGCTTCGAAGAGCGTTCGCGCAACGGCGTCACAGTGGCCAACTGGATCGCTCAGCACAACCCGGTGACCGGGGAGGCCCTGCTCTGCCAGGTTGAGGATCCACCGGTGGCTCAGTTCTACAGTTGGCGCAGCGGGGACAAACGCGACCTAAGCGCGGAGTGGATGTACCGGCATGTGACGCTGGGAGCCGGCGAGACCTGGAATACCAAGTATTGGCTGCGCTATCTGCGGTCTGTAGAGCCGGAAGATCTGCCGCGAAGCCTGTATCCTGCAGTTCCGTAGACTTGAGCCCGGCGGGGCGTCAGTAACAGGTATCTGAAAAAGAACGTGGCGGTGACGCAATGTTCACTTCTTCAAGATCCCCAGGATCGGGCCAACGCGCTGAAGGCTCACTCCATAGAACAACAATGCCATTCACCCTACGGCTCATTGACAGGCTGGACTCTGCCGACAACTTTGGATAGCCTTTAACTCAACCACCAACCGCCGGGTTCGACTTGACTCGTAGGCCCTACGACTGCAATAATGGGCCACCCACAGGTGCCAACGCCAGCCGCGTGAGGCTGGCGTGTTCGTATCCAACACAGGAGACGACCGATGCCAAACCATAGCCTTCCCGAACTGCCGACCTACGCCTCGGCGGATCCCAGCGGTGCGATGCTGATAGACGGCATCCCGGCCCAGGAGTTAGCGGAGCGCTTCGGCACGCCGTTGTACGTCTATTCAGCCGAGACCATACGTTACAACTACCAGCGCTTTGCAAGCGCGCTGGAGAAACATCTGCCCGGGCCGTACGAGGTATTCTATGCATACAAGGGCAACTCCAACCCGGCGATAGCGCGCATACTGCATAACGAAGGTGCCGGTGCTGAGGTGATGTCGCACGGCGAGCTGTATCAGGCGATCGTCACCGGTGTGCCGCCTGCCCGCGTGGTTTTCAACGGGATGGCTAAGACCGAAGAGGCGTTGAGGCTGGCCATCGAGGCTGGCATCAACCTGCTCAGCGTGGACAGCCTCACTGAGTTGCGGATGCTAGAGCAACTGTGCGGCGAGCTAGCCCTGCCGGCACGCATTGCCTTCCGCGCCAAGCCCTATGTAAAAGCCGGCTTTCACGAATTTGTGGCCACCGGCCACGACGAGAGTCACTTCGGAATTGACCACGAGCCACTTGTCGAGGCCCTCAAGCAGGCGATGGAGAGCCAGTGGCTGCAGCCCGTGGGCATCCACACGCACTTTGGATCGCAGATTGTGGAGATTAGCCCATTTGCGGAGGTGGCCCGCTATGTTTTCGACTTCTGCGTGGAGCTGCGAGACGCTGTGGGTTGGCATCCCGAGCTGCTGGACCTGGGCGGCGGCATGGGCATTCAAGCCCCTGACCACAGTCGCGTGAGATTTGACTTCGACGGGCTGGCGAAGGAGCTCGCTGCAATGATGTCTCAGTACTTCTCCGCTGAGCGCATGCCAACATTGTGCTTCGAGCCGTCCCGCAGCCTGGTCGGGGATGCGGCGTGCCTGCTAGGCCAAGTATTAGCCGTGAAAGAGGGGCACACGCACACGTTCGTGGCCTGCGATATGGGCTATGCGACGTTTGTGCGGTGCATGCTGTATGACGCCTACCACGACATTCGCGCGGTAAAGCAGCTCGACCCCGGGGATGCACCAACCTATCGCGTAGTCGGGCCGATCTGCGAGAGCGGCGATATCCTGGGCAAGGCCACGCCATTGCCCAACCCGCAGGTCGGGGATATTCTAGCCCTTCTAGACGCCGGGGCGTACGGCTACGCGATGTCATCCACCTACAACGGCTACCCCCGGCCGGCTGAGGTGTTGATTGACGGTGGCGAGGTCTACCTGATCCGCGAGCGCGAGACCCTGGCCCACCTGATTGGGGACTTCCACATCCCGCCACA
>JALGTI010000247.1 GCA_029821455.1 Candidatus Zipacnadia bacterium
GTCCATAATGTGCCAGCGATACAGCCCGTGCTTGGGCACCTTGCCCTCTTCCCTATGGTAGAGGGGATAGCCAAGAAACGAGGTTGAGTAGGTCTCGTCGCCAAATCCCCACGCACCGCCGAAGTAATCCTCAGTGCCCGTCCCGCAGATGGTCGGGTAGTCCTGGTCACCGTCAATGTAGAACTTGACCTCCCCCTCGCCCCACCAACCATCGGAGAACTGCGTCCAGGCCAGGTAGGTCCCGACGTACTGTCCCTTGCCTTTCACTTCGTCGAGAATAGTATGCTCAGGCAGCTCGCGGGTAGTCTCCGAACGCCGCCACTGGGCGTGGAAGTAGGCGCTGTCTTCGGGGATCTCCCCCAGCGCATAGGTGATCTGATAGAAGAAACCCCCAATCTCCTCGGGATGCTGGCTCTCGATGGTAATCCGGGCGCCTTCGTTAAAGGACATCGGCCAGTAGCAGTTGAACCCCCCGCTGGGATTGACTGCCACCGGCAGCGAGTTGATATTGCAGCGCAGGCCGTGGCCGTTGCAGAAGAAGTCGCCCAGCGGCACCTCCACCGAGGGATTGTCCTCGCCATCCCAGAACATCCGCAGAATGCAGTCACGGTAAGCTACAGGATCAACAGTGATCCAGATATGCTGAATGGCGCCGGGACCGTCAATTTCAGCCAGCGAGGTGGTGGACTCCGCCGGCAGCGTGATGCAGGGCCGGACTTTCCAGCCCCGACCCAGCTCACGGGCTGCCCCTTCGCCCGCGGGGTCAGCCTTCGCTCCGCCACCCTTGGCACCATCAGGATTCTCCGCAGATATTGACCGAGTCTCGACGTCAGCCAGCATCGGCAAACTGCTTAGACCACGTCCAAAAGCATCATTCACTGACCTTTCCTCCTGTCAGATACAGAAAGTCAGGATCGGGTGGGCCGTCGGCCCACGGGTCGGGAATGCCCAGAGCTTCGCGCTTGTACTGCAAGCAGTACAGATAGTTTTCGTAGCTAACGTCAGGCGGCACGAGATGGTCCAGATGGAAACGCAATCAACCCGCCTCAAATCTCGACTTCGCCGGTCAGTCAAACAAGGGGGTAGCCCGACCCCTATTCTGGGCAGACTTGGCTGCCGCCTCAACAAAAGCCATAATCTCTACGGTCTCCTCGATAGCAAGATGCGCAATGCCTGACTCAAACATGCCCACGACCTTCTTGAGCAGTTCTCTGTAGATGTAGCTGGGATTAATAGAACAGGCCCGCACTTCGTTCTCACACCACGCCGCAAAGCCGTAGGCGTGAGTTCCCGCACGGGTACCGCGAATACTGCCAATGCGCTTGTCCTCCCAGCACCCCACCACAACCTCCGCACCGTCTTCATATACACACCACACATCCTCACAGCCTGGCCCCATCAGTGCATAAAGCGTCTCCACTGCATGAATACCGTAGTGGAACAGGCCCGGATTCTCCGGGTGCAGGCCGGCCGGACTGTAAGCCATCGCTCCCAGAACTTCGCCGGTCTGGGCCTGCTCAGCCTTCAGTTGTTGAATCTCCAGGGCATAGCGAAGCGACGAAGAAGAGAACAGCGGGACATCGTTCGCCTCGGCCAGTTCCGCCAACTGCTGGGCATCGGCAACTGAACAGGTAAACGGCTTGTCAACGAAGGTGGGAATCCCCGCCTCCAGAAACGGCCGCGCATACTCCAGATGAACGATGCCACTCTGAAACTCAACCATCACCGCGTCAATCTTGCCAATAAGCTCTTCGGGGGCATCAACCAGCTCCACGCCATAGCCTGCCACGGTCGCCGTATACTCGGCCAGCGTCTGTTCATCCTCAATCTTGGAGGTACCCGGAAAGCCGGCCACAACCTGGGCTCCCTCCACCCACTGTTCCTCTTCAATGTCTACCCGATTCAGTCTCTTGGTGAATTCAACAACGTGCGAGGTATCAAAACCAACTATTCCTATACGCATAACTCCAAGACTCCTTTCAGCAATAGCAAACTCTCATATGACGACAGGCGGGAGGTAGATTGAACAACTGCCGTGACCAGACCTTCCTGACCACAGAGAATCTACACTCCGAACTGCTTGCAAATACAGGAGTTGCCTTGACAATAGCGGGTTGCGCTGCCATAATAGTAACAATCGCTGCCGGGTGGTGAAGTGGTATCACGGCTGACTCTGGATCAGTTATCGCAGGTTCGACCCCTGCCCCGGCAGCCATTATTGTGCGTGCCAGGCGGCGGGCTGATACCCAATCTCGAATCGCCAGATTGCTTGCCGGCGGTAATCCCCCTGCTTCGCTTCGCACAGTTGCCTCTCCCCTACCCTCTATCCAGCACTACCTAACTTGAGTCAATCAATTGCCCCGTGTATACTTGCCTTACACACATCTGCTAGCTGCCGGCATTTGTGAACTGAACAATGATAATCGGCATTGGCACCGACATCGTGGAAGTTGACAGGATCAACCGCCTGGTGGCCAAATACGGCCAGGGGTTCCTTGACCGGATGTTTACTGCTGTGGAACAGGATGTTTGCCTGGGAGCAGCAAACCAGGGCCAGCGCCTGGCCGCCCGTTTTGCCGCCAAGGAATCAGTGATGAAGGCGCTGGGCACCGGCTGGGCGCGGGGGGTGCGTTTCAAAGACATCGAAATACCCTCTAGCGAGAAACAGCGGCCGCAAGTGCACTTGCGCGGGGCCGCTGCCGAGCGTGCCCGCGAGCTTGGGGGTACCACCTGGCACCTGTCGCTGACGCATATTGACCGCTTTGCGGTGGCATTTGCTGTACTCGAAGGGCCGGGCACTGCTCAAGTCTGACTGACAATAGAGGGGCCTGTGAGCTGTGATGCGTCGGCTAGATCGTTACATCCTGCGCCAGTTTTTCTTGCCCTTCGTCGTCGGCGTGCTCATCTTCGTGATCATCCTGCTGGGCGATGAGGCCCGCAAGCTGAGCGGAATTATCGTGGGGGCGCGGGTCTCCCCAAAGCTGATTGCTCTCTATCTGCTGTACCGCGCGCCGCAGGCGCTGGTCTGGTCCTTGCCGGTCGGCACACTGGTCGGGGCAGCGATGACCATGACTAACCTCAGCCGCCACCTCGAGGCTGTAGCTATGCGCACCGCCGGCGTATCCTTTGCTCGAATATCGCTTTCGCTTGTCCTGCTGGGGTTTCTGGCCAGCGGGGCTTGCTTTGCAGTAAACGAGTGGCTGGTGCCTGCCAGCAGTGAAGCCTCCCGCCAGGTCTTTGCAACCATCACTCGCAGTCAGCCAGTGGTCCGCCAGGAGTACAACCAGTTCTTTCGCGATGACCAGGGGCGGATATTCTACGTCCGGCAGATGAACGCCGACAAGAACGAGCTGTCCGAAATCGCCATCTGGCAGAAAGACGCCGCTGGCCGACTGACCTCCATCACCGTTGCGCACAAAGCGACCCTCCGTGGCCCGGTCTGGATGCTGGAGCAGGGGTATACGGTCTATCTGGACGAGCAGGGCAATATCAAAGAAGATGAGCGGACGGAGTTTGCCCGGCAGCCCATCAAACTTCACAGCGCCCTCCAGCACTACTACGCGGAGAAGCGCACGCCCTACGAGATGACCGCCGACGAGCTTGCTCACCTGGCCGCGACCCTGGCGGAGACCGGCCAACCCACGTATGGCCTGCGCACCCACTGGCACTTCAAGTACGCCATCCCGGTGGCCTGCCTGGTCTTCGCGCTGATCGCCGCGCCGCTGGCCGACCGCTATGCCCACCTGGGCAGCTTCACCGGCCTGACAATAGCTATTCTACTAGTCTTTTTGTACAATGGCGTGCGCTCGTGGGGGCTGGCACTGGGGTTGGCCGGCACCATCCCTCCTATGCCAGCCGCCTGGGCCCAGAACATCATATTCGGAGCAATTGGTCTCTACCTACTGCTCACCCGCAGGTAGGCGAATCTATCCGTCAACGCCGGGGAATAACCTCCGTTCCACTTACCGACGCTTTCGTCTCCTCAATATGTGCGCCCACTTCACTGATATCGGCGTAGACCCGCATTTTGAGCTTCTCGGCTACCGCTATATCCATTTCATCCAGCATGATCTGTGCACGGGTAGCCAACTCTTCGGTGGCAATCCAGTCCTGCGTCGGGAAGACCGCCACCGGCAGGCGTACGAGGTTGGGGTAATCTCGCGAGTGGTCCACAACGGCCGGACCGACCTCGGTTATGTGCAGTGGGTACTTCTCCGTCATCTCCGCGCTCAGGTCATCCAGCCCGGCCCGCAGTTTCTCGGCCTCAGCGGCGTCAGCTAGTGGGACCTCGAGAACATAGTTGACGTAGGGCTCCTCGTAGACCGTCACCGCCGTAATCGAGCCGTTGGGAATATGATGAAACTGGTTGTCCAGATCGCGCAGCACCGTGGTGCGGAAGCGGATATCTTCTACCCGCCCGAATTTGCCGCCAAGATTAACGTAATCGCCTTCGGCATACTGCCCCTCCAGAAGTAGGAACAGACCGCTTACCAAGTCCTTGACCAGCGTCTGCGAGCCAAAAGCTATTGCCGCTCCGAGGAAGCCAACTCCAGCGAGCAGAGGGACAACATCA
>JALGTI010000248.1 GCA_029821455.1 Candidatus Zipacnadia bacterium
CCTGATAGCGTTGGCGCTCCGATGCTGAAGGCAAGCTGCCCACTGAGCGCCACGGTTGCCCTGGCGGCGGAGATAGCTGCCCTCGACGAGCAGGTGCCACTGCGGGCGGCTCCGGGATTGGGCCTGGTGCACTGCGCGGTGGCCAGCAAGCTGGGGCTGCGCAACTATCAGACCCAGGTCGATGCGCTGGCCCAGCAGCACGCAGGCCACATAACCTGGCTATCACCCACTCCCCAGGGCCTGTCAATCTCACCGCAGGGACCTGCTCTGCAAATCTGCCGCAAACTGAAGCACGCCATGGACCCGCACGGGGTTTTGCCAGACGAATTCGCAACAGCCTATTGATCATCCCGATTATCAAGAGATGCGAGACCACGAATTCATAATAGATGAACTGAACAGGTGCAATAAGTGCGGCTATTGCATGCAAAGCTGCCCGACCTATCGGGCCACGCGCCACGAGGCCAATGTTGCGCGGGGCTGCAATCATATTCTGCGGGGCCTGATAGAGGGCGAAACTGAGCTTGCGCCGCAGATGGTGCAGCCCTTCTTTGACTGCCTGCTGTGCGGGGCCTGCACTGTTGATTGCCTTGGCAGCGTGCAGACCAATGAATTGATGGTGCGCGCCCGCGAGGCCTATCACGAGAAGTACGGCCAGCCCCCCATCCAACGCTACATCTTCCGCCAACTGCTCCCGCATCCGGACCGCCTGACCCGGCTGGCCCGGCTGCTCGCATTCGGTAAGCGCAGTCGCCTGTCGAGTGTAGCCCGTTCGCTGCGAGTGCTGCGCTGGATTAGTCCCAGCCTGGAAATCGCCGAGGGACTCGTCAGCACAATGCCCCGGCGATTCCTGCGGGATCGCCTGCAGGGGATGGGCTTTGCCCGAGCGCAGGAAAACGAGACCACCCTCTGGCGGCTCGAACCCCAGCAGGCCACAGGCCCGAAGGTGCTCTACTTCATCGGCTGCGGGACCGACTATCAGGTACCTCACACCGGCGAGGCGGCTATTGCCCTGCTATCTAAGGCCGGATGCCAGGTAACTGTTGCCGAGAACAACTGCTGCGGCCTGCCGCCCTGGTCGTATGGCGACATCGAGGCCGCCAAGGTTCTGGCCAGGCAAAACCTCGACTTGCTGGAGCATCTGGACTTTGACCTGCTGGTGACCGAGTGTGGAAGCTGCAGCAGCTTCCTGAAGAAGTACGCTGAATTGCTGCCGGATGACCTACGCGCTGCTGACCTCGTGGAGCGCACCCGCGATTTGACCGAGATCCTGGCTGACTTATCCCTGCCCACACCTGCCGCTTCTGGCTCGGTGGTGACCTACCACGACCCCTGCCATCTGGTGCGCGGACAGGGGATTACCGAACAGCCGCGCAAGCTGCTGACCGATGTTGGGGGCTTTGAGCTGGCCGAGCTGCCTGAGGCGGACTGGTGCTGTGGCGGAGCTGGGTCCTACAACATCGCCCACCCCGAGATGTCCCTGGACGTGCTTGACCGCAAGCTCGACCGCATTAACCAGACAGGGGCTGAGGTGGTCGCAACGGCCTGCCCGGCCTGCATCATCCAGATTGACTATGGCGTCCGCCAGCGCAATTGGCAGCGGCCCGTAAAGCATGTAGCTGAACTGCTGGCAGAGCGCCAGGGCCTCTAAGCTCGATGCTGAGGGCGTGGCTTAGCTACTGACTGGGAGCCACCTGGACAATGCGGGGATTTGGGTGCTAGACGAGTATCTGCATCAGGCCAGAGAGAGAACCTACCCCTCCAAGCTGTTGAACATGCCCGGCCCCCCAAGAAAGGGGCAGGCAACTTTGCCTGCCCCTTTGCATTAGTGTGTGTGTAGCTCGATCAGTGCACTTCGACTACCGTCGCATCTGAGCCGGCGAGCTCGACCGTGAAGCTGAGCTTGCCGTCGGCGACATTCGTCTGGAGGTCCTCGCCGCTCACCACATCCCGTACGGATGCTGCTGTGTTGGCGTCCAACGCGTCTAGCTCCACGGTGACCGTGGTGGTAACTGCCTCCTCCGCATAATTGTGCAGGCTAAACAGCAGCGGTAACTCGGTGCCGAAGCGCTCGATGCTGATGTCGTCGCTATCGGCCGTCGCCCACGGCACCGGCTCCCAGCCGGCTGCATTCATACGTAGAATAATGGGTATGTACTTCGCATACAGAAGTGCGGCGGGCCTGCCGGGCTCGAATCTGGAACTGCCACCGCCGCCGGGGACTGCGGCCATCGGCAGGTGCGCCTTGATGAATGGCTCCTCGTAGTGCTCTGGCTTGACCGGCAGCGTGACCACCTGCTTGTGGTAGGCGAGCATACGCGTCGCCACTCCATTTCCCTCCAGCCCCCACTCGAGGCCATTTATGTCCAGCAGGTGCTGCGCGAACGGGAAGGGCTGGTGGCCGGTGTTGGCCATCAGCCACTTGCCCTCTGCGACCAGCCGGCGCTTGAGTTCCGTCACCCATTCGTACATCATTGTGTCGCCGATGACGACAGGCCGGAAATCGCCCGACGCGAAGGTCGGCGGGTAGTTGCAGGCGGCGAGGTGCTCGCGCGCAAAGTCCAGAACAGTGGAGCTGGTGAAATAGTTGTCCAGTCCGAAGCCGTCCAGTTCAGCACCCTGTGCTCGATAGTCGGCAACAGTCACGTCCAGTATGCGGTCGTAAAGGAATTGCCCGTATCCGCCGGGGATGTCCGGGTTGACGTTGATATGGCACCTGCCCGTCCACCAGTCTTCCCCGCCCCAGTCCTTGCGGTTCACTAAGTATCCCACCTGGATCTGTCCCTTGGAATCGATTGCAGCAGAGGCTTTTACCGCAGCGATGGAGTCGCGCAGCCATTGCTCCGCCACCGCACGGCCCATACTCGCCTCGCGGCTTTCGTAGCGCTTGCGGCCGGTCGCTGCCTCGCGCACCGAAAGTACCTGCGCACGCGGATCCTCGGCATCCAGGAGCTTGCGCATCCCTGCCACGGCTTCCGCCCCTATGGGCCGGTGGTCGAACTGGCCCAGGTCGGCGAAGTAACGCATCGAGTCGTTGTAAAGGAACGCGTACAGGCCATTCGCGTTGTCGAATGCGACGGCCTCAGGGCCGGCCGGGCCCCAGTGGTACTTGAAGCCTAGCTCATCCAGATTTGTCATGCTCGCGTAATTGCCCCAAACAGCCCAGCCGCCGTCCTCGGTCATCCGCTTCTCGAAGAGATCGGGGAAGATCTGGTAGTAGCGTTCCGCCGCCGCGCGCAGGCCCCAGCCTGGGTCGCAGTTGTAGATGACGAAGCTGTAGTCAGCCCGGTTGGGGAACTTCGTGGTGGCCTCCGTTAGGCCCAGGTCCACCGCCAGATAGAGCTGCCCGCTGGCGCCGGAGGCGGCAATCCGATGATAGATTGGATAGTCCATCGGGATTGCAAGCGCCAGCGCCTCCTCGCCGGATACACAACCGAAAGGATAGACCGAGTGGTGCCCATTGGCTCCGGCCGGTGCACGAGCAAAGGCGCCGAAGGTGGCATTGCTGGTGATCTCGCGCTTGTTGATGATATCATCCCACCAGATGGGTTCGCCACTGGGAAAGGGCAGAGCGAAGTAGACGGTCACCGCGCGGTCGGTATCCGCCAGATTGCGGACGCTGACATCCACTGCGATGTGGTCCCTAAGCGCAGCATACCTGGCTCGTAGTCCCAGCTTCACTTCGTCAGCCCGGTAATCGACGATAACCCCCTCCGCGGTTCGCCGCGACTTACCTCTCAGCGCGATCAGGTCCGAGTCAGCGCCTTCATCCCGCACGAAGAAGCCCAGCAGCGGCGGCGCGTCACCGGCTGCCAACTCCCGGTCGGCGATCTTCACGCTGACCAGCCGGCCATTAGCGGTGAAGCCGAGTTTGAGGTCATTGGAAGTCGTCAGGGGATATTTCACTTTGCCGCCCTCAAGATCGGTCAACTGCGCGCGCGGGGTGGGCCGCAGGTCAAAGTCGGGCATTGTCAGCCCTCCTTGCAGCGATGCCATCAGCTCCTCGCTCAGCGGGGCGTCTGCGATATACGGCGGAACGCCCTCAGGGAAAACGATCCCCTGGTCCTCGCTGAGATCAAGCTCAAGTCGCCACCAGCCGCTCTGCCCCTCGACTGGTGCAGTGATGGTGACCGTTTCATACTGTGGGAGCGCCGCTTCTGCAGCAGCCGAGCCGTCAGGTCGCAACAGCTTCATACTAGCGGCCTCGCCCTGGAAGACCAGTTCAAGCTCGCCGAGGTCCGCCGGCACGTAGAAGAAAAGGGGTCGCGCCTCGTCAATGACGTTGAGCTGCCGGTTTTCGCTGATGTTCACGGCCCAGGCCGCGCCCTTCACGTCCACACTGAAGGCATTCTTGCCCGGATTACCATCAAAGACATAGAGGCCGTCCACCTTCGGCACAAGCTGGACGGTCTCGCTATCACCCGGCTCTACAAGCCCGCGAGCCACGGACTTGCCGGTAGGCGCGTAGATGTGATAGATGAGGGGGTCAGAGTACCCGGTACTGGCACGGATCGCTGAGAGCTCCAGCGGGATCTCCTGACCGGCCTTTGCCTGCGTGGGCTCATCCTGGGCTAGCACCGCCGTCGCGATCAGCGCGGCACAAAAGATGCTTGCGATCCTCGAGCAGGTCACTTTCATCACTCCCGTGGGCGTCGTCATGGGGTGTTATGTGGTATATTCTCTGTTAGGGTTCTCGCACCTGCATAGCAATATCAGTTGTGCTCACGCCCAGGCAATCTGGCGCACCATGTCTCCGCCCGCACCGAATGGTGGCCAGACGCAACCGCTAGTCGGGCACGTTCACACGATTTACCTCCATTGGAACCAAGCAAAACTGCATAACTCGAGCTTTCAAGCAGGGGTTTCCCTGGCGCCAATTGCCTTGGCCAGAGCCTCTTTTTCTTCGGGCAGCAGTTCGTGGTCAGTACCGCCGGCGGT
>JALGTI010000249.1 GCA_029821455.1 Candidatus Zipacnadia bacterium
TCACTGGTGTCTGTACTGAACGGCACTCGGCGCCCGTTCGCCAGGCGCGTCACCCGGTCCCCATCGTGGGATATGGTCATAAGACGGCCAAAGCCGTCAATATCGCCGCTAACCAGCAGTTCAGGGCCTAGTTCGCTGCGTAGACACTCGGCAATGCCGTACAGGCACACCTGGCGGACCTTGTAGCCCCCTGCCGGCTCATTGTGCGTGGAGAATATCCTTTCCAATGAGGCCCGCTCATCGGGCAGCAACTGGAGCAGTTCGCTGCGTGTGATGCGCTCCGGTAGGGAGCGGATCATACGCATGATCTCGGCCTCTGAGATGCCCAGGCACGCCGGGCTGACATCACGCAGACGCTGCATTGCGGGCGCCCGGTCGGGGTAATTCTGCTTAAGCAGCGCCAGCCCGAACTCATAGGCCGCCACACGCGCATTGAACGCGTCGCGGGCCCCGGCTGTCTTCTGCGCCTGCTTGAGGCTATCACAAACCACGATATCATAGTCGCTTGGGAACGGCACGCTCTCGACAGTGAGCGGATGGTTGCCCAAATGTGACAGGCATCCCTGGCGCGACAGCAAGATGGCTGCGTGGTCACCTGCGCCGCCCCGCGTGCCCACATACCACTCTGCCACTCCGCACAACTCGACCAGGTCTTCAGAGGTGTACGTGAGGTTATTGATGGCGGCTGCTGCCAGTATTGTGGCTACCACGAGCGCTGACGAGGAGGATAAACCGGCGGCAATGCCGATAGTGCTGGTCACCAGGCCATTGAAGCCTCGCAGCCTTTGCGATGGCTCACCGGATTCGGCCTGCTGCAGATGCTGCAGATAGACCAGCGGGGCTTTCACGTAGTTGGCCCAGTCACCTGCCAGCCCAGCCTCCTTTCGTCGTTCGTACTCCGCCTGCGTCCAGCGATCCCAGTCATCAATCGGATCTGGTGGCAGCAGCTCGCCGATGGCGAACTGGCGGGGGCCAAATTGCTCCTGCATATTCCGCAGAACCACCACGTCGTCGTCGCGTGGCTGAGCGATCAGCAACAGCTCGTTGACGGCGATCGGGTTGACCGCACCCCCCCGGTGGTCAATGTGCATACCCAGCAGGTTGACACGCCCCGGCGCGCGTATCGCGATTACCGGGGCGTGCTCACCGAATAGTCTCACAAAGCCAGCGATGGCGGCGGCCAACTGGTCCGCCTTCTCGGCGACTGTTTCTGGCTCGTCGCCGTAGGCCTCCCGCAACCGCTGGTATAGCCCGCTACCGGTGTCGGCACATGCCTCGAGCCACATAGCTACAGGTTTTGCATCCGAGTGCACCTGAGTGCCTACCTGTCATCCCTCCTGCCAGTGACAATGTTCTGCCGCGCCCGACCTCACCCACTTTACCACACCCCGGCCCGGTGCCTTGCTACTGTCCCTGAAGGTCAGCTACGTCAGGGCGGCTCGCTCGATCACGCCATGAGCCATGGGCTTGTTCTTGACCACTTCGTCTGGCCCGTAGAAGCCTTTGTCGAGCCGCGTCAGCGAGTAGACGATCGTGTGCGGAGCCAGGAACGTGCCCGGGTCGGCGACCGAGTTGCATCCCACCTGGCTCCAATCGCCCAAGATTACCCCCAGCTTAGGCCCCCCAAGCACGTAGGCGGCCTCCTCGGTCCGTATGATCAGCGGCCTTCTCTCCGACGATTCACGCAGCCCCTCGAAGATGCCCAAATTCGCCGCTGTGGCCTGGTTGCCAAAGTGAGTAGCATAGCCACAGAGGCTGTCGCCCACATAGGAGGGGTGCGGGAAGTTGGCCTTATTCATCATAACTACGTTCTTCAACTCGCCACGGAACGTGCCACCATCGCCGACAATCACGTCACCTCGGAAATACGATCCTTGCCGTATCTCGTTGTCTGCGCCGATAATGGTTGCGCCCTTCAGCCCAACGCCGGGCTCCACTGTGGTGCCCTCACCGATGTAGATATCGCCTCCATCCAAATAGATATCGGTGCCCAACACGCTAGCGCCGGCGGCCAGGTAGATAGTATGAGGCTCGGCGTCAGGTTTTGTGATACCCATGACGCTGCCTGGCTCAAAGATGGCCCCTTCCTCCAGAACCACTCTGAACCGTCCCCACGCCTGGGCCCCAGCTCCGACCGTATCAGTCCGGACTTCCAAGTCGTCGCGGCTTGACAGATTCTGTGCAATCGTGTTGGCTAGCCAGCCCTTGGCATAGCCACTGATGGCTGGGATGACATTCAGCACACAGGTAATATCAGGCCCCGTAAACAGGGCTTGGTGGGCAAACGGATAGGTCTGAAAGTCGAAATAGGTCTCGACCTTCAGACAATCGGGCACTTCTTCGGGCTTCAGAGCATCAATCGGAATGGGTTCGTTGGTCATTTGATCTCCTCCATTACTCATTTGCACTTGCTAATTTCGTCCAGGATTGTGGCATGCAGCGTCGGGTTGCTGCTCACCACGACGTCGAACAGCGTCTCGACATCGTCCCGACAGGTGACGGGGTTGCCCTCGAAGTCGGTGACCTCAACGCCGGCCTGCTCGGCTACCAGGGTCCCTGAGAACACATCTACGAACGGCTGCTGACGGGCAAAGTAGCAGTCAATCTTGCCCTCGGCGACATCCACAAACCCGTACGGGCCGCCGTTGGGGAGAAAGAACTTGAACTGCTCCACGAATCCACGATACTCATCCACCAGCGGCATGAGGAACTTTTTGGGCTTCATGGCATACGACTCAATGCTCGCGTCGGCCAGGTCGGTGATCGGCGGCCGCCCCATCAGCTCGCGATACTCGGCATCGAGCTTGAACCGGTGCACTAGCTGGGCGCCCTCCAGGTCGGCGATGAAAGCGCCAGCCTCGCTGGCGAACGCGATCTTGCGGTGAACGCCGTCGCCCACTGCGCAGGTCAGGGGCCGAACGTCGCTATCGTACAAAGCCAGGGAGCTATACCAGAAGTCTGGAATGCCCCGCTTGAACAGATAGCTGCCATCGAATGGGTCGGACACAGCGTACAGCAGCGGCCCCGACGCATCAGGCAGCAGCTCTACGCGCCCCGCCTCCTCCGAGAGCAGGATGACCGGCCCTCCCCGCTCCGTCAGCCGCTGCTTGTAGCCATTCTCGGTGTCCTTGTCAACCTTGAAGATCTCTGGATCCCAACTCTTGTATTCGCCCAATCTCTCCTCCACCGTTTCCCCACCCACGTTCTGCTCATTCAGTGTCGCTACGGTGTCCAACGCCTCTGCCACCACCGCCAGGTTGAAGGCGAGAAGTTCACCCTCCGCCTGAAAATTCTCCAGCCTGGCACTAAACAGTGCATCGTCCAATCCAATCACTCCTTTCGAGTAGTAAGCTGTACGACAGCCGCCGGTCGAGCGCACCCTTCCCCGCGGCTGTACCTAGTACATTTCGTCACCAAGCCGGCTTTCACCTTCACCAGCCATTGCAATTTTGCATTCAGTGCTAGCCGGGGCCCTGCCGCCCATCTGAAATAGTTACCAGTAGTAAGTGTTCGGCGCTAGGTTACACGGGAGAGTTTGTTTGATTGCCTGCTGAAGCCGAGGGAAAGCCGCCTATCAGGACTCGGTTTGTTGTATCGGGGTAGCCTGCCTTGATTCTCAAGGAAGGTCTTCAGGCGCTGTTCTTCCCAGCGCTCGGCGCTCTCCCGAGTGACGGGAGGCCGCACGACGTTAATACTGGTGAAATCATTGCCTTCTGCGCGGTGTTCAGCCTCACGACGCTCCGGGTCATTTGTAATGCCGACATAGACAAGCTTGCGCTTCTTCCTCAATTCATACCTGTAGGTATCGCGCTTCTTGGGCATCCGGATCACTCCTCCTCGTCTGCAGTTGAGTATCCGCTTTCGCTCATCATAGCCTACCTGCTCTCGTGCTAGCCGGCCTTGCGAAGGTCTCTGAGCCCTCGCTTGACCAGTCCGCGCATGAGCGTCTGATAGGGGATGTGATGCCGGCGCGCCATCCTCTTGAGTTCGGCCACCAGGCTGGGCTCCAGCCGCAACGTCACGGACTTCTTCTTCTCCGGCCTGATCGCCAGGATTATGTCCTCGGCGGGGCCGTCGTCGAAGTCGTCCCAGTCGTGGGTGTCCCAGAACTCCAGCTCGTCCTCCTCTGACTCAAATTTTGGAATCTGCTTTGGGGTCCTCATCATCTTTTCACCTCGTAGGCGGTTACCACCCGTGCCTTGTTGCCCTCCTCGATGGCAAAGATGAGCCTCAGCCGCCGGCCGGTCTCTGTCCTGCCGACAACGCTGTAGCGTCTCTCATGCCTGCCGGACCGCGCCTTGCGCGGTTGCAAGCGCTCTTGCGACATTATCTCCGCCACGTCTGCCCAGCCGACCGCGTGCTTCTCTCGCATGTGCTTTTTTGCCCTGGCCGTGGCATAGAGTCGGGTGATCGTCATGGGCTGTCCCAGGCAATTGTATCATGTTAATGCCATTTGTCAATACCCACAAAAACGCCCTCTGAGCCTCCGTTCCCGGCCGGGGCCCTGCCGCCGGCTGGGCCAAGGCATAGCCCCGGTTTGA
>JALGTI010000250.1 GCA_029821455.1 Candidatus Zipacnadia bacterium
TTCAGGACCCGCTCGTCGTCCACATCAATTAGCACCAGCCCCGCGCCGTCGGTGACCGCTTTCAACACCTTGTACTGGGCCTCGGCCGGCAAGGCCGTGAGGCGAACACCGTTAAACACAAAGCAGTCCCACGGTTGCTCCAGCAGCTTCAGAATGCGTGCTATGCCCGCCTCGGCACCGCTCCACGTGAGCTGTCTGGGCGTGAGCTCGACGTTCCAGATATAATAGGCAGCCACGGCCTCGATATCGAAGCGCTGCATCAATTCGATGATGTCACGCGCCTCACAGCTGCCAACCCCGCGAGCACCGTGGTAGTGACGCACCTCGGGCGCACCATGGTAAACAACGCCAAAGCCAAAGTACAGCACCCGCACCTTGCCCAACGCATACGGCTGAGCCCAGTCAGTGTGCGGAGTCTCAAACTCCATAGAAAGTCTATGGTCCTCTTCCAGCTCATCTGACGGGGTGGCTATTGGCATCGCTACTAGTGCCAGGCCCACCATGACTGCTATAATCCAGTTTTGAGAAGACTTGTACATTACCCTTCCTCCTTTTTCCATGGTGAGACTGTCATAAGATCCAGCTTTTTATTCCCGAATTACCCGTATGGTTTATTGGTGTTGCTGAGATTCCTCATCCGACGCACTGATTCCTCCTGCAACCCTCTGGGCCTATTCGGCCACAACTTCAGCCGGTCCTTCCAGGTGCTCGGCAGGTGGCGTCTTGGCTATCTTCACTACCCGCCAGTGACCATCAGAGGCCAGGCCGGTCACGAACTGCCAGGTGTGCCTCAGGAGGTCCTCACTACAGGAGTGCTTGTGTCCCACGAAGACACCCAGCAAGTTGGGGCAGCTCTCGACCACCGTACGCGCCCGCTGGCTGTGCTCGTCGTCGCAGCTTGCCATTGAACGACTCTGGCCTGCCCCGTGCACATGGTAGCGATGAATGCCGGGAGCTTACACTCGCGATCTAGGCAAAGGTCCCGGTTGGCGGGCCATACGCGGCTGACATGGCAGGTGGTACCATTATTCGGAGCAGGTCAATATCTCCAAGGCACTGATGATCGGCTCGCGGTCGGTGTGAGGCACAAGCTCCAGCTTGAGCGTATCCCTGGCCTGGATACCGTTGAATTCCTTGACCAAGACCGTATTGCGGGCGCCCGCCTGTTCGATGACGTCCAAGCCCGTGAGCACGACCTCATCCTGGAGCTTCACGGCAAAGACACGTTCGCCCGGCTTTAGGTTCTCCAGCTCTGCGAAGTGCAGGCGGACGGTGTAAGTTTCGGGCTTAGTCGGCGGCAGGTTCCTCGGCCTGTCCAGGACCAGATCCAGGGTGGCACTGCGCAAGCCTCGGCAGCCGGAGGCATAAAGCCAGGGAGAGTCGGTATTCTGGACAACCAGCTCGTCGGCGTTGTGGCGATAATAGCCACCTTGCGATGAGAATTCGGTGTCCAAGGGCACGGTGAGGCCATAGAGGCTTACGTCGAATGTGGGGTCTGTGTCGTCAATGAGGACTCCCGGGGGGCGGGGGAAACCCACCCACAGCTTACCCTCTGCATCGCGCTGGTCGCCCGGCGCACCGAAATTGAGCGCAAGCTGGCGGATCCTCGTCCCTGGCTCTACCCCCTTCTTAGCGGAGAACATTGACCACTCCTCATTCCTGGTCGTCGGCACCAGTGCCACGGTAGTCCGATAGTTGTATGAGCAGGTGCAGCCGGCGTCGGCGGGCGGCATCAGCACCAGACCGTTGGCGGGAATCGCATTGACGTAGCAGCCAGGACGGATCCCGCCGAAGTTGTGAATGCCGCTGTCACCGGCCAGGTCACAAAAGCCCAGCGTAGCGGAGCGGAACAGCAGCATAGTAGGCGCCGCCGAGACGGAGCCACAGCCGAGAGACCGCCTGAAGCTCCACGGGACCTGCTTGCCAGTCAGGGGATGTATGCGTAGTTTCGGCGCTCCCGTACGCAGGTCATATGCGTAGGGCTCCGCGTAGATTGTATCTCCGACAATCACCGGAAAACGAGTCGTCCCAGCCCCAGCCGTCGGTACGTCACTCGACCAGAGCATTCTACCATTGTGGGCTGAGTAGGCGGTCATCCCTCCGCCAATAGCCAGTAACACATCCTGGGCCAACCGCAACTCCGTACGCTTAGCGGCACCCTCATCGGTCCTCCAGACCATCTTCCCCGTGGCCGCGTCCAGGGCCAGGAGTGTGGACTTTACGATCGCCGATTCGCCACGCCGCTTCATTTTCTCGATCTCATCGGCGCTGGTTCTATCCAGCAGATAGACCCGACTCTCATCCACGGTGATGGCGTTGTGGGAGACCGGTTCCTCGGCGGCGTAGGTCCAGCGTAGAGTGCCATCGTCCTTACCCAGGGCGAAGACGTACTGGCCCCCAGTTTGGCCCCCCATGCTGCCCAATACCAAATCGTCCTGCTGGGCCAGATACTCCCAGGTCAGCGATTCAGCCAATTCTGTCGGCACTGACTCCGGAGGAGGTGGAGGATGGTACGTTTGCATCGTTTCCCCCGTTTCAGCGTTGAGCCGCAAACAGACATCGCCCATAGCGATGTACAGGCTGTTGTGATCCGCCACGACGTTACCGCCAAGGTTAACGTGCCCCTCAAGAGTGCCGTCGACCATTTGCGCCAGGTACTTATCGGAGACCTCAAGACTGTACGCTCCCGGTGTTTGATCCGCACCAAGCAGCGGGGGCAGGTCAATCTCTGGCTCACCGGGCAGCACACGTAGATGTCTGAGGTACGCGGAAAGTACTAGGAAACGACCCACACGCGGGAAGTCCCGGCACCACAATTCACGACCGTTGTAAGCATCCACAGCGGTGACGCTGTGCTGCCCGATGACGAAGAGCCGTCCCTGGGCGGACAAGGGCGCCGGCCCCTGAAAGTGTGAATCCATCATCCTGGCCGGTCCGGGTTTGCCGAACCACAGCAGCTTGAGGGGCAATTTGACGAGTTGGTCCGCCGAGCTCCCCGACCGGCCAGCATCGGCATACTGGTGCGTCCATTCCCCGGCTCCGGGCAGCTCACCACGCACTACGTGCACGGCGGCCGCCGAAGTGCGGATTTCGGCCGACGGCACTTCAGCATCCCACAGCCACCGCTCAATCTGTGCTATGGAGCCTCCTTCTCCAGCGGTGGAACAGGTACAATAGGCAATCCCCCCACAAGGTCGCAGCACGCGGTACAGTTCCCGGGCCGAGCAATTCTTCAAATCTCCCCCAAAGCCATCGCCGAAGACGATCAGATTGGCAAAGTAGTTGGGATACGGAAGCTTGCTCAGCGAGCCCTGATGCACAGTTACACGCACACCGTACACGCCGGCCAAATCCAACGCCTGCCGAGCCGCGGCGACCTTCTGGGGATCCGGTTCAAGGCAGTAGATGTGCAGATCTGACCGCTTGGCCAGCTCGTAAGCTAAACGCCCATCGCCCGCGCCGAGCAGAAGGCAATAGCCGGCCTTGATTCTGGTCTCTTTGATGATTTGCCTCGCCATCGCTGCGGCCTCTGACGTGAGCCGGTCGTCCGGATAGGGGGAGCTCTCAGCCAGCGGGGAAACTGTGGGCGGGCGGCCAATCTCTTGCGGCCCAAAGCAAGCAATCTGGCCGGTACTCGTGCTGACTAGCAGTCGCCCATCAGCTATGGCCAGACCGCGCGCCTGGCCATCAACCGTGCTCTGCCAGAGGATGTCGCCGTCAGACGCCGCAATTGTAGTGACTGTGTTCTGTCCTCCTACCACCACTGTCCCGCCAGCCAGGATCAACGCATATGCCCGGTCGTGGGGGGCTTCCCACTTGATGCACTCGGCAGGCTCACCGCCTGCCAGCAGGGCCGGCAAGTCATAGGCGCTGACTGTGCCGCTGCCCGAGGCGTAGAGGGTTCCGCCGCTGACCACAGCACAATGCTTGCCCGCCAACTCCCGCTTCCCTTGCCCCGTTTGGCAATCCCAGGCTATCAGTCCGTCGTCCGGCCACGGCGCTGACTCGCCCATCCTGATATCTATGTCCGGCGAGAAGCTACCACGCCAACCGAAGAGGAGCCCGGTCGAGGCAAACGCCCAGCAACCGCCATTGTACCGGGCCGGGTCGTTGGGGGCAGGGTGATAGTAAAGGAACTGTCCCGTGTTACGATCAAAGGCCGCCGGCACACTCCGGCCGGTGGGCACAAATAACATATCCTTGTAGACCAGTACATACCCCTGCGGCGCTACACCAGTTATCGCAGCGCGAAGATGAGGCTGCCTAATATAGCCTAGCTGTCCACTGGTGTCGTTCTGCCAGATGACCGTCCCATCTGCAGCGCGCAGCGCGTACACATACACCCCTTCGGTCGGCCACATCCCCGCCGTGAAGTACACGGTGCCATCTTCAACGACGACGCCGCTGCGCAACGGCCAACGCGAAATCATCTGCTCGTTGCCCAGCAACCTCTCGTCCCTGGGTCCCCCATAAAATCGCCATAGCAGCTTCCCGTCTGTCGCCGAAAGGCAGTATAGC
>JALGTI010000251.1 GCA_029821455.1 Candidatus Zipacnadia bacterium
TTTCGGAAGCTTCTGATCCGCTGGGAGAAAAAGGCCCAAAACTATCTGGGTTTGGTTCATCTCGCCTGTTGCCTCATCGTCTACCGACTGATAGTTTTAGGATAGGCTCTAAGGCGCGACGGCTCTGGCAGTAAAAGCCTTGCATCCTCTACTTGCTATGCTCAGGGCATGTCCCAAGTTGGGTCGCCACTCATCTCTCTGGTTCTGGTGCAGCATACAGTAGTCTCTGAGCCTGGACCGGGGTGCCTAACCATACGAGGCCCTCGGAGGCCAGGGAAATCCTTGAGCCTGTCCCCTTGGCCAGCCGGCGCTGGCGAAGCAGCACCCCGCAAATCATCTGTCAAGGCAATCAGGCGCTGATAGTGCCGACAGAATGGACTGCTTTCTGGGTGATGGTACTGCTGAGTTTCGCATAACTGGAAGCGTTCTCGTTCGGAAATGAAGCCGGCGTGTTTAATGAAGTTCAGGCCCAGACGATGGCGGTGCAATCAAGTTAGTGAACAGGGTGGCAATATACCTGTTGGCCTTGCGGCGGTTGCCTTCGTTGGTTACGACTATGTCCGCTAGGCGGCCCGGCACTGGTCCAAAGCCGACATCTACTCGCGAAATGTATTCCACATCCTCTGGCGTCATGTCCCACAGCACCTGGTCTACTACGACCTGCCCCTTACCTAGTGGGATGCGCAGCAACGCACAGGCAGCAGCCCCTACCCACTCGGTCAGTTCCTGTGCTCCGGGAGCAGAGCTGTGCACAGTGTGCATAATCAAGCGGTCCGGCATCTCTAGCTTACCATAAATCAGATTGACGAAGACGGTCCAGTTGAGGTCGAAGTTGCCCAGCCCGGCTGTGAGCGGATGGCCGGCGTGTGGCAGCGCGATCCTTGCCGGATCCAACCACCAGTGCTCGGCCACCGGAACCGGCTCACAGAGTATCTTCAACCCCAGTAGCCTACTCAACTCGCCGGCGCTCTCCGGTGTCAGGTCGTGCACGTACAGGGCTCCGCCAGCCTCGACATAGCGGACAATCTCGTCACGGCGGCCATCTAGCATCTCCCAGTCGGCCCGACGGGCTTCAACAGCGGCCACGGCCACGCTTCCTGAGTCGAGCTTCGTCTCAGGCTTGCCGACCTCAAACCCACGGGCCAACAGGCCTGGGCACGGAGAGAGGCCGACGATAGTGTGCTCAGCCCGCGGCTCACATCCGACGAGGTACTCCAAGCAACGGTGTAATAGAACCGCAGCAGCTGGCTCTTCAGCAGCTTTCTCGGCCAACAGCATCGAGGTCACCAGTGCAGTGCCCTGGCCATACGGTATTTCTACAAGCAGGGCCGCATTCATACCCTTCTGGTACCCAGCATCCACCAAGCAGCGGAAATGCCCCTGAACCGGCTTCACGAGGTTATCCAGCGAAACGATATTCTCCTTGGGCCAGTGAATGCCGCCGGCCATTTCAGGCATTTCGAAATTCCGTTCGCCGCGCCAGCAGCGAAGGTCCTCATCTGCTATAGCTCGTAGGATTGGGTGCCCAGGCGCCCGTCGGAAGGCATAGGTACTGGCCTGGCCAGCCTTTACCGAGATAAAATGCGGCTTCCCTGCTTTGGGCTTGAAGGGCAGCCCAAAGCTATTGAGCTCCGCCGCTGGTTGCAGGTCCACACCACACCAGACCGGCGGACACTGCTGCGGTCGCAGCACCAGCACTTGCCCGCCGGCTGCGACAATGTGCTCTAATTTCTGCCAGTCGGTTGGGGTCAAAGCAGACCGCGTGCCGATAACGAGGGGTGAGCCTGCCGGATCGCCCAGGGTCGTCACGGGAGTGAATTCCACTCCGGCCGGCCTCAGCATCCCAGTTGTTTGGCCACTTGGGTCATACAGCCGGACCGGGCGGAATTGTCCCCAGTCAGGCCTGGGGAAAATTGTGAGTGGTTGCGAGTCTTGAAAAAGAAGGCTACCATTTTTCACTACAGCGTAGTGCAAGACAAGACGGACGGGATCGCCAGTAGCAGAAATAGGTTGGATGACGACTTCATATTCTCCGTACTGCCCAGGCCCGAGCCGCACCGGTACCCGCCCGCTTTGCCAGACCTCTCTGCCCTCAGACAGGCGCCAAACAAGCTCGCCATCAAGCACAGTGAACGAGTCGTTGCTTACGAAGAAAGGGCATCGGATCGGCGCATCTGCCCAGTAGTTGTGTGCATACTGTTGGGGCAGGGCTACGATGGGGTGCATCGTGTTGGTGGCCACTTCGAGGTTCTTTTTGCCCTGCTCAGGCGTATTGTCCTGGGAGACGACGTGGTCGAGGCAGAAGCAGTTGAACGCGCTAACCCGCTGTTTGCGAAACTCTGCTGCGCCGATCGCGAACGACTCCGCCTGCGCCCCACGCGTCAACCGATATGCGCAACGCGGCGCGGTATCGCCGAGGCCCAGCGGGTCAGGCCGGAAGAATTCGTCCCCGATGACGGCACACATAGTTGGGGTGACCGTCTCGTTCCACTCGCTGAACATCAGGGGTTTGTCACGATTTCCCCAGGCAAGCGAAGGGGAGACCATGTGCAGGTTGGGCACCAACTCGTGGTAGGCCGACATCGGTCCTCCGTGAAAATCGTAGAAATCGCTGATCCCACCTGGGTCCATGTCCCCACCGCCAGGGGTGCGCAGTCGGGTCGGGTCAGCGGCCCTCGCGGCCTCGTAAATCCTGACGAGGTTAGCCACCCAGGGCGCATTCGCGTGCGGCACTCCTCCGCCCAACCCATACGTGTTCTCATTGCCTAGCTGCTGCACCACCAAGCTGGGATGGTTGCGGATCGAGCGAAGCTGCTCAACCACGAAGGCCGCACTGCAGTCCCAGTAAGAGGCCGGACCGCGCGGCTGGCCAATATCCACTTGGTGGATAAGCAGCATTCCTTCTTCGTCACAGATATTCCAGTACTCCGGTACCGCTGGGGTTTGGCCCTTGATGGTCAAGCAGTTGACGTGGCGATTCTGGAGCCGATCCCGAATCAGGTCTCGTACCTCGTCGGGCGTCCTTGGCTCACAGCCCGCATAGTGTGTGTCACTGCGCAGCAGCAGTGGAACACCGTTGAGAAAGAGCTGGCTGCCTTCGCGCCAAATCTCACGAAACCCGAACCTGTCGCTGGCTTCGTCGCGCACGTGGTCGGCTTCCACGGTGACACGACAATGATACAGGTGCGGATGATCCGGATCCCACAAAACAGGGTTGGGCCAGCCCGCCGTCAGCTTTACCACAGTCCGCTGTCCACCCGGCTGCAGACGGCACTGCACTGGTTTGAGCCGCTTAACCACCTGCTCATCGTTCAGAATCTCCGCGCCCACCCGGGCCATTACAGAAGCCCGCCGATGGCTGACGATCTCGGCCTGCACCGTAATGTTCTTCCCGCGCACTGAGGGCACAATGAAAATGTCGTCTACGTAGACTTGAGGCACCAAAACCAGACTGACTGGCTGATTGATCCCTCCGAACCAGTAGTCATAGCCCCTGGGCCAGGCAACGGTGCCATCCTCGGCCTCGGCGGGCATACCTGGCGCATTTTCCGTCCAGACTGTGGGCATGTTGTCGTACTCGCCGCGCTGTGCCCGGACGGACTTCTTCAACCCTACTACAAGTTCGTTGGGCTGTCCTTGCCTGATACTCTCTGTGACATCGAATTGAAATGGAACCTGTGCACCAATATGATTACCGATCTCCACGCCATTCAGATAAACCCGGCACTGAAACCCCACTCGCGTGAAGTGCAGTACCGCTCGCCGCCCCTGCAGCTGGGGGCCTTCCAGGCTCCGCCGGTACCACACTGAATTCGGCCAAGGGGGGGCCTTGGCATAGCCGCGCCAGTACATGTGAGGCACGGTAACCGGCTCCCACTGGTCTGACTGCGGGATCTCAAACAGGTTGTCACTACCCGACTTGAGAAGTTGCCACTCCCCGTTCAGGGACAGCTTCTGCCGCGTATTGCCTTCCAGGCTAACGTCAGCCCAGGTCATACCCGCCCAGCCGAACAATAGCAGAGCAAACACACAGCATAGTCGCTTCATCTCTACCGCATCTCCTTTTACCTCGGATTTCGCATATCCGTTGTTGCTACGTTCAGATTTCTCTGTGTCCTGGACTAATTCCTGCTCCTGCGGATCGTTTAGCTGGCAAAAACCGAGACTAGAGGACCTCTGAAGAAGATTCTGCCCCCAATCGAAAAGTATGACAGCTATTGAGCCTATAGCAGAGCCAGTCCCGGCTGGGCATAAGCAGAATTAACCATCCGGAGGCGGCGTAGCTCTCCTGGCCAGTCGCTCGAACACAGCCTCAAGAAACCGCCCTGAAAAACTGCTCAAAAGGGCTACCGCTCGCTGCAGTTCTTCGGGTGAAGTGTAAATCACCAGAGACTGGTGCAAAACCCTGCCCTAGATTATAGCGGGGGGGGGTAGAAGTCAAGGGATAAATGTGCTAGAATTGGGGAAGTGGTACAGGCAGAACTGTTCACAGGAGTGATCG
>JALGTI010000252.1 GCA_029821455.1 Candidatus Zipacnadia bacterium
GTCAGCGCACTTGACCACCCGGACCATCCCGGTCTTGGGTTCTCTCTCCGGGTACGCCGCGTCAGCGGGAGTTAGCACTGACCAGAGCTCTTCCCCCTGGTAATCGAAGCAGTACAGCCTGTGGTCCTTGCCGCCGACGACCACTTCGCCCTTACCATCATTGTCCAGGTCGCAGGCGTCTATGCAGAGGGCCTCTTTCGGCAGTTCCCGCTGCCAGATAACGGTGCCTTCGCCTCTGATGCACTGCGCCTGGTTGCTGGTGGCGGCGAGGATCTCGGCCTGCCCATCGCCATCTACATCGAGCGTCGCCAGACCATTGGTCCTGAACGGTACTCGGGTATCGCGTTGCGCAACTGTTACTGGTTCAGAGAAAAGGCGCACGGGTATCGCGTTGCGCAACTGTTACTGGTTCAGAGAAAAGGCGCATTTCCCTTACGGCGGTCCGCGCACCATTGAACTCGGTTATGAAAACCCTGATGCGCGTCGTCTTCACCGGCGTGAAGCGATAGGTCCACCTCGCGCCGCTTTCGTCCATGTCAATTTCAGCTTCAATGGGATACCAGTCCTCGCCATCCCATGCCTGCAACTGCTGGCCAGGCATAGTGGGAGCGTAACTAGCATTGTAATAGTCAATCTGAACGCAGCCGACATCTACCGGTTTGTCCCATTCCACGCCGATATCCTTGGGAAGATCGTTGGCCCATTCGATTCTGCTGCCTACGGCCGCGTAAGTCTCCGGATTGCCATCAACAGCCCTATCTGCTCTGGCGCCGTTCTGTGCTTCGGTCCAGCATTTCGCTTTGCCGCTCCTCGTGATCTGTGACATTGTCTCCCCGGCTTGGTTGAGGTAAACCGTGCTAGTGACTGTCTGTGCGTTCTCTACTTCCCAAGCCGCTTGCATCTGCTTGCTCTCGTCGGCACCGCTAGCTAAAGCCGCCAGCACCTCCCGGTGCCGCTCTTCAAATCTCTCATACGCATCCTGCCATGAGCCAATGTCGAGGCCGCCGGCTACGGCGAAATAGCTCAGGCGATGGTCGCCGGGTGGGACCGTGAACATCACCGTATCCGGGCCCCGCTTGCCATCGCGCAATTGCACCAGCTCACCATCCAGCTTCACCTCGCCTGCGGCAAGCAATACCACCTGCGTCTCTTCCTTTGCCTCAATGGTTCCGGTCGCCGTGCGGAGGATATCTATCTGTATGTTCACGGGTTTTGATGCAGCAAACCAGGTGCGACCCCCGGCAGTAAGCCTTTTGCCGTCTGCCAGTGCAAAGCTGTCCGGCTCTATGTAGAATACGGCGGCATCGAAGACTGTCTGCTGCAGTGGCTGGGCTTTACCGGTGCCGGCGAAGGCGTAACCCTCAGGCGACTTGACCATCACCACACCATCGCCAGCCGAGACAATCTCATACGGCCAGGCACGCTCTTCATCGGTTGCGTAGAGCAGGTTCATGAAGTACTGCCTATCTCCCCGCTGCATCTGGACGGACTTGGATTCAACAATCGCATGTCTGTTGGCGACCCGGGGTTGTGTGGAGGTGCTCTTGAAGGGTGTATGGCTGGCGCTCACTATGCCAAAGGGCTTGCCCTTGTGGATAGCGGTGACACGATCCTGATCTATCTTAGGGGCGTCGTCAGACAGAGTGCGGAATATGGCGTTCAGCCCATACTCGCCGGCCTCGACGGCTTCGACCTCATCGATAACGAGGAAGTACTTCTCCTTGTTCCACACAATGTTGCGACGCCAGTTGACGCCGTTGTAGCCGTTGAGATAGGTCCGGGTCATTCCAACGCGTGGGAAGTCGCCCAGAGCCGCAAGGCCAGTCAGACGGGGAATCGGCTCAAACAGCCCGTCGCGGTATATGACCAGCGTGTTGTGCTCGATCGTGTCGGGGACAAAGTAGCCGCTGTCAAAGAGACAATAGCGGTCGTTGTCTGTGAACTCGATGATTGAATTACCGTCGGGGTGTGCGTGGAAGCCGTGGGAGATGCCGCCGAGAAGAAGGTATTGGTCCTGACGCTCGAAGCTGGTACGGAAGCTGATCTTGTCAAAGCACTCCTCGCGCGGAGGCATGGGATCAGCGTCCAGTACCGGGTTCATCGCCTTGGGCGCTGTGCCAAGTACTGACTCGCGATGGTCGTATACCCAGTCCGGCAGGGGCACCACGTGAATGCCGAGCATATCTTCGGGTAATTCAGGCTCAATGAGGTCTTGGCTGTAGTTGTTACAGGAGAAGTAGCTTCTCACCAGTCCCGGGCAGCGGTCGAGGGCGTAGATGTAGCGACCATCTCTGTATTTCCAGGCACAGGCAGCGAAAATGTTACCCCAGTGACCGATAACGCCCATTTTGCTGGTGTCGCCAAAGCCGGCATAGCCACCGAGATTGTTCATCACCGCCAGGCCGTAATCAGCCATCTTGCGGGCAAGGCCGCTGTCAAAATACTCGTCATACTGGGCGGGCAGGGCCCAGTAGAGCGTATCGTAAACTGTCAATCCACCATAACCCGGGCAGTCCTCCGCCGAGCGCCAGAACTTAGCCTTGCTCTTGAAGTATACATCGCACCACGTCCACAGACCGGCGACGTCGAGGTCGTAGTACTTCATGAAGTAGCGTGCAATGTCCCAGGCGACCTGGCTGTTACAGTTGTTGGCGGAGGGTATAGGCGAGTCTTGGGTTGTCGTATTTGCGTAGGTGGACTTATTAGCGAACTCCCACATCATCGCCGTTATCGCAGCTCGATCAGTGTTGCTGAAGCCCGGAGCCTCCTCCACCACATCCCACATATTCAAGAGACCCATCGCCGCCGTCGTTTCAGAGATCTTCTCCGTTTTCTTAATGATGTCATGCAGCACTGCGGCAGTACCCTTAAATATCGCCACCTCGTCGGGATCGCCGCTTAGATAGTAGCTCGTACCCGCCTGGGTCAGCCTGGCAGCCACAGCGCCGAAGTTCTTGCCCGTCAAGTCATTGATAGCACTGGCGATGCGCTCAGGGTTGTGCTCGTGGGTCATCGGGCCGTCAGGAAGCACTATCTGCACCGTGTGTGGATAGACAATATCGCCCTCTTCAGGCAGAGAGGTGATGAAATCATCGGTGGCCTTCGTGACCGCATCAATGTCCGCGCCACCCAGGTATACAAAGCAAGTGCCTGTGCCCATCGGATCGTGGACGGTGCGGATGACGTAGCCGCCCGGACCTGGCCAGCTTGTGTCAAGGCATACATAATGCTCGTCGTAGATGCGATTGACCAATGGGTTATTGGCGAAATAGCCCACGAGAATCAGATTGGTATCTCGTAGTCTGTCCCTGGATATCGTGGTCGCGTTCTTGACCGGGATATCTGCTCCGGATACTCGCTTGATTGCGGCGGCGATCTTCTGCCCGATCTGCGCATAATCGTCTCCCGGTGGTACAGCGATGAGGCAATCAGGCTCAGCCGCGTGCGCAATCGCCACTTCAGTGTAGAAAGTTTTCAACGGAGGCATTGGCGGTATTTCCAGAGCAAGCAGACCCGGGCCAGTTGTCAGCAAGGTGATAGTAAATACCACTACGTAGCCGCTGATGTTGGAGAATCTCATGTTTGTTCACCTGTTTTCAGGTCAAGGTCAGCGCACAGAAGACCAGGGGAGCCATCTTGGCTCTTCGCTACCGGCAGCCGCCAACAGTCGGGCCAGCACAACGAGGACAAGGAACGGAGCCGTCGGTATCTGGCCCCACGCGGAAGCACCACTCGTGGCGACAACCCCGGTCTTTACTTTACTACGAAGGTGACATAGGGCACCAGCCACCCGAACAGCACAATCAGTCCTACCCCTATGATGACAGCCCCGAGCCGGGGCAGCCTGGCTTGCTCATCTATTGGCGCTACATAGTCTTCGGCTACCGACTCCCGCCTGCCCTGCCCCCACAAATGCTACCACCTGCTATGTTAGTCCCACTGCCCCGGCAGCCACGGTCGGAAGGCGAGGCGTAGCCGAGCCTGCAGGCCACGGCTGGGCCGCCTCCGCTGCCGGTGGCGGTAGCTAAGTGAACTGTGCGGCCTCACTGTGTTGTAGTGCCTTCGCCATCACTGCACCAATACCTGCGCCTCCTGCAGCGCATCAAAGCTCTCCACGTTCAGCCCTCAAGCTTCGCTACTCCGTCCGGGTGAGCTTCCAGACGTCGGGGAACATGTTGTTGCCAGCTACTATCCACAAGGCATCGTCGTAGACAAAGACGCTGGCGGCGTGACGCGGAGCCCAGGGGGTGTCGGACAGTTCGTGCCACGTGACGCCATCCTCGGAGTACCACACATCGTTGCGGTTCGACTCGCCATCCCAACCCTCCATCACCCACATCCTGCCGTCGAACACAGCCATATCATGGAACTCACGGGCTGGCCACGGCGCTGTTTCCAAGTGCTGCTCCCAGTTCACTCCGTCCGCCGAACTCCACACATCATTGTAGTAGCTACGCGCGGGTCTGTTGGGCGTGTCGTACGTGCCGCCACCCAGTATCCAGATGCGGTTCCGGAAGACCACGCCTCCCCCCGTTATGCAGCGCGGCGGCCAAGGCACGCTGTCAGTGACTTGGGTCCAGGCTAGCCCATCGGCGGAGTTCCACACATCAGTATAGAACGCATCTTCAGCGCCCGCGAACTGCGGAAGCGTCTGCCCGCCCATCACCCAGATTCTGCCGTCAAAGACCACCGTGTGGTGAATGGCACGCGGCCCCCACGGGACAGCGGCCGTCACAAGGTCCCAGTGCACGCCGTCGGCACTGCTCCAGACGTCGTCCTGGTAGTGTCC
>JALGTI010000253.1 GCA_029821455.1 Candidatus Zipacnadia bacterium
CTGGCCTTGCATAGCTGCGATCACTCCTGTGAACAGTTCTGCCTGTACCACTTCCCCAATTCTAGCACATTTATCCCTTGACTTCTACCTCCCCCCGCTATAATCTAGGGCAGGCTTTTGCATCAGTCTCGAGATATTTGACACACTGCTGCAGGTGCAGGTGTTGGCGGAACGATGGCGAAGTTACTATAACACAGTGTGACCCCACAGCGTGCTTGACTATTGACCACCCGCCTCGGAGGCGGTCCAGCCATGCGGCGAGGCGTCTAGCCATGCTGGGTTGGCTCAGTGATACCGGTCAGGAACTAAGAAGTGAGGGAGGTCGGCAGTGAACTTGGAAACAGTTGCTGTCTTCGGCGGTAGCGGCAAAGTCGGTTCGCGTGTTATCGAAGCGCTACAGGCTCAGGGCAAGTCCATCCGGGCCTTGGTACATCGCAGCCCCATCAGTGGTGAAGGGGTTGAGAGTGTTACTGGCAGTGTCACCGACCCGGCGGCCGTGCGCGAGGTCGTGGGTAGTGCAGATGCTGTGGTGCACATGGCCACGACCAAGGAGGATCCCGACACCTTCTTTGAGGTAAGTATACGAGGGACGTTCAATGTGCTGGAGGCCTGCCGGGACGAGGACATCCAACAGTTCATCCTGTTTGGAGGCGATGCTGTTCAAGGGATATGGTTCTACCCCCAGACGGCGCCGATTGATGAGGCTCATCCTAAAACCGCTTACCCGGGCTATTACGCATTTAGCAAGGTTATCGAGGAGGTTATGACTGAGCAGTATGCGATTCAATACGGCCTGCCCATCTCGATACTGCGCTCGTCGTGGATATTTGAGAAAGATGACCTGCTTGGCCACTTTTCGCTGTTGGAGAATGTTGACCCGGAAGAAGAAGGACATGGCTTTGGCCAGGTGACCGAGGAGATTGAGGCACTGGTCCGCGCTGGCGAAGAACGCATCCCCATTCTGACGGACGCCAAAGGGCGTCCCTACTACCGGCACATCGTCCATATTGACGATGTGCTACAGGCTTTTGAGAAGATCCTGGGCAACGAGTCGGCTATCGGGCAGGATTTCAATATTGCCGCGCCGGCCCCGTTTGACTATCGGGTGGCGGGAGAATACATCAGCGAGCAACTGGGGATACCTACTGTCGAGATTGTCTGCCCCGGCTATCATTCCTTCGAGATTGACATCTCCAAGGCGAGGTCAATACTGGGCTATGAGCCGCAAAACGATATTTTCAATATGGTTGACCGAGCTATTGCCTACCGCCAAGCCCATACTGAGTGAACCGCGGGCTCCCAACTTGAGGATAGGAGGTTGTTTATTGTGCGCCAATTCCATCACGTAGGCATACCAACCGACGAGGAGCAGCCAGGAGAAGTGTATGTTGAAGATACCAGGGTCTGGGTCACTGATCCCATGGAGCATCCCTACCGGGTTGAGTTTCTGAGATATGAGCCCGACTCGCCGGTGACCGGGCCACTGCGCGACCTGCCGCACTTCGCCTTCAAGACCGATGACCTACAGCGGGAGATTGAGGGCAAGAATGTGATCCTGGGGCCGTTCCGGCCGACCGAGGACCTGTCCGTCGTCTTCATATATGAGGATGGCGGGGTCTTTGAGTTTATGCAGTGGGATGAGTAACAGCAAAACATTCACATTCAGGAAGGAGCTAATCCGTTATGGCGCTTGATGAGAAGGTCATAGTCATAACCGGGGGAACCTCGGGAATCGGGGAGGCCTGCAGCCGGCACTTCGCAGGACTGGGCGCTAAGGTAGTGATCGCCTCCAACCAACCCGAGGCTGGTGTAGCGTTGCAGGATGAGCTGCAGGCCAAGGGCCAGGAGGCGCGCTTCATCGAAACCGATGTCGCTGCGGAAGAGGATGTAGAGAATCTGGTCGCACAAACGTTGGATATTTATGGCCGAATTGACTGCCTGCACAGCAATGCCGGCGTCTGGCGCGAAGGCACGGTGAAGGAATTCAGCGAGGACGATTGGCAGGCCATTGTGGGGGTTAATGTCAAAGGCAACTTCCTGCTGCTCAAACATATCGTGCCGGTGATGGAGCAGCAGGGCCAGGGCGTGGTGCTGATTACCACCTCGGTGGCGGCCTTCGTCGGCTTCCCCGCACACGCGCTCTATTGCGCCTCCAAAGCAGCCCTTGAGGCACTGATTCGCTGCCTGGCTACTGACCACGCCGGTGTCATCCGCGCAGTTGGGATCTGCCCGGGTACGATTGACACCCCGATGCTGAGGGCCAGTTGCGAGGGCTGGGATATTCCGGAGGACGAACTGTTGGCCCAGGTTGCCGAGAAGATTCCGGTGCGCCGGCTGGGGCAACCGGAAGACATCGCCAAGGCCGCCGCATTCCTGCTCAGTGACGATGCCAGTTATATCAACGGCACTTCCCTGATGCTGGAGGGTGGCACCCTAGCCCTCCCGCCGTGGTAGCGCCGCATCCCTGCGCAGGTCGTCGATTTTCACTCCTAGCGGCGGATCGAACTCGAATATGGCAGGAGGTAGCTCTTCGGGGTAGTCGAATTGCACTCGCTCGGCCAACCGCCACTCGTCGTCCAGCCAAACATAAAGCTCGTGCTCAGTTAGCCTTTTGGCGTCCAGATCGAGCGTGAGCACTTCCTTTGAGCGCTACGTGTGGTGAGTGATGCGGTGGATCCAGCTCTTCAGCGCGGCCTGCCCACCAAAACCGTCCAGCCCGTCCCAGACCTGCACAAACGTCTCTTGAGTCAGGTCAGCCGCGTGCTCGCGATGGCGGCACAGGTGCAGCAGCCAGCGGTAGACGTTGTGGTAGTGCTCGTCCACAAGCTGCTCGGCCGCCTGGCGGTCGCCACTGCGGATGCGCTTCACAAGCAGCCGTTCCCGCCACTGCCGAAGTACGCCCACGAACTCACCTCCTGCGAATCGTCCCTACTCCTTCACATAGAGACAGCAGAGGGCGAGATTATTCATTTCCGTTGCTGCAATCCAGGCCTACAGCTCAACGAGCTGGCCACTCGCCGCTGACCGCTCGGCGGCGAGGCAAGCCTCCACTGCCGCCATCGATTCGTCGGGTGTGATGACCGAAGGCGGCTGGCCGGTAGCTACGCAGTCTACGAAATAGCCCAGCTCTTTGGGCAATGCTCCCCACAGCTCCTCGCGGATTGTTGGCCAGTAGGTCGTGTCAGGGCAGTGCCAGCCTTCAGCATCCAGGACCGAGAAGTTCGGGTGCGTCTCGTGGATGTGCACGGACCCCTCCGTGCCGAGAATCTCCATGCGCTCGTCAATCTGGAACGGGGTATTGTCAGGCAGGAACCAGACGTCCTCCAGCACCCCGGTAGCGCCGCTGTCAAAGCGGTACATTGTCCAGCCGATGTCAGGATTCTGCAGACCGCGCACCTCTACAGTCTGGGCGTATGCGCTGACGATATTAGCCTGGCTGTACCACAACATCAAGTCAGTGTCATGGACACCGTCCCCTATGATCGGGCCAATCTTGGGCAGAACACCTCCACCAACCCAGGCCGGAATGTTGCGGCGCGCATACATCGACACAATTTCGCCGATGCGCCCTTCGGCAATCGCTTCCTTAGCCGCTGCGTACCGGGGATTGAAGCGGCAGATGTGCCCAACCATAAAGAAGCCGGTTGCCGCCTCGGCTGTCTGGACGATGGCCTGACAATCCTCCAATGTCGAGGCCATGGGCTTCTCCAGCAGCAGATGTTTGCCGGCCTCCAGCGCAGCAATCGCCGGTTCCTTGTGCTGGTCGTACATAGTCACCACGCTGACTGCTTCCAGATCAGGGTCGGCCAGCATCTCGTTGTAGTCGGTGAAAGTCTTGTCCGCTCCAAACTTGTCACCTAACTGAGCCAGGCGCGACTCGGTGCGTGTGCACAGCGCGTAGATATTGACCTGAGGGAGCGTAGCCAGCGCTTCACAGTGCTTCTCACCAAAGAATCCCAGACCAATGACGCCATAATTCACGGTCCTCATTTTAAAACCCCCCTACAAGATAGGCTGTGTACCTGATAAGGTACTTTTCGCGAGGCCAGGGCATATCACCTCCTGGTGGACGATAGGGACTACCCCGGCGGCTGCTGGCGAACGTCAAGCAATGTTTTGCCCTCTGCCAGCAGGCCGTGCAGTTGGCCGAGCAATTCTACCAAGCCCTCCCTCCTATCAACGGGCCGGAGCAGGCACGCTCAGTCGTCATAGAGCCATTCGATGGGCCTGACCACTAGCTTAAGGCCGTCGGTCAAGCCGGCTCGCTCTCCCCCCAACGACCAGGCAGGACATCCGCATCCGGCCCAGGCCGTCGGCGATTCCCTGTCGCCATCGGCAATAGGTCTGATCAGCCACCCCGGTCTTCTTGCAAGTCTGCGCCACCGTGGCTCCCTTAGCCAACTCCACTTCTGCCTGCCGCGATTCGGCGGGCTCACCGCCCTGAGCAACGCCGAAGGGCAA
>JALGTI010000254.1 GCA_029821455.1 Candidatus Zipacnadia bacterium
CCAGCACATTCGACTCTTTCAAGGTCCCAAAGCTTGACCACCCCCCTTAGGCATGTGGATGCCAGTAGTTTGCTATCAGGACGGAAGCAAAGGCTCACTATGGACTCCTCGTGTCCGCCGAGGCTCGCGTGGCATGACCCGGTACCGACATCCCAAACTCTTACGAGGCAGTCGTTGATCTTTGTTTCATGCTCGTCGTCCCAGCCAGTTCCCGAACCGGAAACAAGCAGAGTGCCGTCAGGTGAGAATCGCACCGTGGAGACGATGCCAGGGTGCCCTTGGAGACGTCTAACACACAGCTTACTACGTATGTCCCAGATATCCACCTGATAATCATATGGAACCGCGAGTAATTGTCCATTCGGGCTAAAAGCAAGGGAGGGCACTTTCGAGTGGTGGACCTCTATTGGGAATTCATTGGCGGGGAGACCTGTAGAAACGTCCCACAAAACGATCCGGCCACGGCCAGATGATGTTGCGAGCTTCTTGCCATCGGGACTGAAAGCTGCAACTCTTCCTTTGAAGGTACGGAAAGGCTGCAACTGAGGTTCTTCTGCTTGGTCCGCTCGCGCAGCGGTGGGCGGAGAGCGTGGTATGTTGATTGCCTGGCCGCACGCCGGGCACTTTCCGGTCTTGCCCGCCTTGTCAGGAGAGACAGCAAGCTTCTTGCCGCACTTCGGGCAGTTGAACCGCATATTCATGAGATAGTCTCTGATAACAGGTCTTTGAACTCACTCTGACTTGTATCCCAATTCTGTAGCGAGCGTACGGGCTTTCTCGTGGTACGGATCAACAGAGGAGAGGCGTTCCATGACTTCGAGCACCTTTTGCAGGGCTTCCGCTGGGCTTCTGCGCTGTAGGTTCAGGGCCATATTATATTCCAAGACGGCCTCTTTCCTCAGTTCCCGAAGCAACCGGCCAGCTTCGCCGCCAGAACCCTGTATTTTCTGCGCTTCCTCGAAGGCTACGCGAGCCAGACGGTACTTCCTTGCCTCCCATGCCTGCCGGCCATCCTCAATCAGAGTCACGGCCTTTCTCTCCAGCGCCTCCCGGCGAGAGTCCTCCGCTGAGACGCCGGCAGACTCGCTTGGGGCAGCCGAATCGCTTCCCCGTGGCATGCCCCCGGTTTCATCGGCTCTGTGGTCCGAATCGGGGACACCCGGGCGCGGAAATGCGGCTGGAGGTGGAAGCGAGGCCGGGGGCGGCCTGCGGCCGCGCACAGGTGCCTTCGGACGCGGCTGCCGTGATGGCGGCAGCGGGTATGGAGCCTGACCTCCGCCTATGGCGAGCACAACACGGAAACCGATATTTGGGAACCTGTTCGTCGGGGCGCAGGTGCCACGAGTGGCCGACCTACAGTTGGCCGCATTCTGGTCCCAGGCTCCTCCCCGCGCAATACGTGAGGAGCCACTTCCCGGCCCTTTTGGGTCCTCCACCGCGCTATTTGCGTAGTAGTCCGCACCGTACCAGTCCTCGCACCATTCCCAGACATTGCCATGCATGTCGTATAGCCCCCAGGCGTTGGGTTTCTTCTGGCCAACGGGATGCGTGGTGTTACCTTGGTACGGACCGCCAAGAGGGTTGCGGAGGTAGATGCCAGCCCGCTGGCTATTGCCTTCATACCATGCGTAGTCTCCAAGTGAATGGGGGCTGTCGCCGAAGCTGTATGTCGTCCTAGAGCCTGCGCGGCACGCATACTCCCACTCTGCCTCCGTCGGCAAACGCGCATCCATGCCCGTACGTTCACTCAGGCGTCGGCAGAACTCTACTGCGTCATTCCACGACACCCTCTCGACTGGCAGGCGAGAATCGCCATTGAAATGAGACGGGTTGGTGCCCATGATGGCCCGATACTGCTCCTGCGTCACCTCCGTAACGCTCATGTAAAATGGCTTCGTGATACGCACCCGGTGTCGACTCTCGTCATTGCCCCTGCCCGACTCCGATGAGGGGCTACCCATCATGAACTCGCCTGCGGGGACAGGCACGAGTTCCATTTTGACACCACCGCCCAATTGCAACTCTTTGGTGAGACGGGATCCCAGTGACTCTGTTGCCCGTTGGCGGCGTTGCGTTTCTGCACCATCGACTGACCCATCATCGTAACCCGGAAATGCCCGCGATTGCCCTCTATTTTGCGAACCCTGAAGGGCCGTGGCTTCTGGTGTTTGCGCAGAGGGTGCTAGCGCAGAGGAAGGTGTTTGCCCCTCACCGCCTTTCATAAGGTAGAAGAGACCTGCGAGAAGTGCGATCACAACTGCTCCACCAATCAGCGCAGGCGCCACACTCCTGCGGCCGGTGTAGTGCAAAATGAACCGCCCGCGTTCGACCATTTGGCCAACGCCGTAACCAGAAAGCGCAAACAGGGGAATAAAAAGGACGTTGGCAAGCAGCCCGTTGCCAGTGCCCCAGGCGATCCCGGCAGGAATGACGCCCATTATAGCAAGCCCCACGACCCCGGCAAAATCATCTTCCGAGAGGCCCTTCCCGGCAGCCATGCCGGCCAGCACCCCCACAGCCGCTCCGCACGCCGCTCCCACCCACAGGGGCAGAAGCAGAGCGACGAGGAAGCCCAAGACGAGGCCGGCCAAGACGCCGCCTATCGGGCCAACAACGAGCCCTATGATCGGCCAAATGATGGCTCCGAAAATACGGAGAGGCACGCTGCCGCCAGGGGATAGTTCCGTCTTGATGCTCCATATAGCGAACACAAAAGCCGCAATCACGCCGCAGACAACGCCTATGCTCGCACCGGCTGACGCAAATGGACCCAAATGCTGACCGGGCGAGTAGGGCACGTAACTCCAAAACGTGGAAACCTTCCACATCAACAATAATCCACCGGCAGCCGCAAGCAGTGTGGCGACCCAGGTGACCATTGAGCGGGCAGATGCAGCCGGTCCTGTAGATATCTGAATTCCCGGCGCTGGCGGCGCCGGGGCGACAGCAGGCAAGGCGACCCTCTGTGTTCCCCGCCCCGCTCGACCGGACGATATGCCAAACGGTTGCTGAACGGGCACCAGTTTTTGCTTTTGCCGCTTTCGTTTTCTCTCGAGTTGGCACCAGTGACATTGCCTCCGATGCCCAGAGTACCAATGAGCAGGATTCTTCTTGCATCGGGTGAGACCGGCCTCCGCTTCCTGCACCGCATCAATCCACTCCTTCGCCGTCGGACGCTTCGATGGGGTCTTGTGCCCGTCAACAAAGCAGCGAATAAACAGCTTCTGGAGCTGTGGGTGAAGCGTCTCAAACTCTGGCGCAGCTAGCGGGGCTCGCACCTTGCTGCTCGGTACGTAGGGAAAGATCCCGTCTCTGATACCTCGAACGTGAATTGCCTGAATAGATAGCGACGACTTGTGAGACGCACTGAAGGGGTGATTGCCCTCCATTAACAAAAGGAATATCATTACGGCCAGCCCGAAGCCGTCGTGATGCGGTTTGCGGTCCACCGAAGGAAGAGCCATCCCCTGCAGCTCCGGGGGCGTGAATTCCGGGACGCCGACCGGGCAACGGTAGATCCGCCCACTTTGTGGGTCCTGAACCTGGAAGGAGTCTGTATCCAGCAGGGTCACCAGCGCGTTGTCCGTCACGATGATGTTGCTATGGTTGACGTCGCCCATCACGTAGCCGCGTGCATGAATCGCGTTCAGCGCCGTCGCGAGGTTCTTCGCCACACGATGCAAATGTCCCCAATTAAAGTGGCGAAACTCCCTTCTTCGGGCCCTGGGGTTATATACTTGAATAATCTTCCGGCCAGCACCACTTCGCGGCATCAGGAATCCGGCGAACTCACCTTGTTCACGAACGATATCTACTGGCCATGTAATTGAAATATGCGGTGGAGAAAGACGCCTTGTATCATCTTCTGGAGGGTTCGCAATCATAACCCTCAGCTTCGCCAGTCGTTCGGCGTTGCGATGCGATGGATGGTAAATCTTCGCCACCAGACCTGCCTTGCCCGCCACTTCACATACGACACCTTCACCGCCCGATCCAATCTGGCTACCCAAGACGACCTGCTTGCCATGAAACGTGGTGTATTTGGGAAAAGGCATGCCGCTCCTCAGGACGAAAGGTCTCCGCGTTGGCCCAGAGGGTCTTGCTCGCCGGGCAAAGCCTTTTCGCCGTACTGCGAGAGTCTGCCCGCAACCAGAAGCGTTTTGTCGTCTTCCGTTTTGCTGCAAACACGGTCGCTATTAAGAAAACTGGCCAGCTGTCGTTCTCCTTTCGCAGTATCCATTGGCTTGACGATGGCCTCGAAAAACGGCACAAAAAACGGGGGATATGGCTGACCACTTGCTCGGTTAATACACAGGTTTTCGAGTCCGTCAGTCAGCATCGCTACTGCGGAGACCGAACCTTGGCGCATTGAAAGGCGCAGGCGATCCAATGCATCATCGGCGGTAAGGGGCGTTACCTCGTTCACATATTTCGAAAAGGGCAACAGCCGCCCCATCGCCAACATGGCCCACGGCCAGCCATCGGGCAGCGGCCGCCACCAGGATGAGTGTCGTCCCATACTCACGCAGTGGTAAGCCACTCGTCCGGGCAAGGTCTTCAAGGGCGCGCCGTGCCTCCGCAAAGCTACGACGCAACCGCTCTGCACACTCCTGACTATCCCCCGGTGCCGCCACCTCCACGCTTTCATGTAATGTTCTCAGCGCGGTCTCAACAGCCAGTTTTGCCCCCTCGTCAGACCTCTCCGCAGCCCCCAGACCGTCGGCAACAGCGAACATGGCCAGTTCACTCCCGAAACCGAATCCATAGGCGTCCTGACATGGAATACCGCAGCGGGTATGTGAGCTACCTCGAGATGATGCGCCAATTACTTGCCACATTATGCCGGCGCCTTAGCCCAGCCTTCCGGCCCAACAGGCGATTGAAGCGGCACGTCCTCGCCTGGCCGAGATCGCGAAACCGTGCTCAGACTGTTGCTCAACCACACAAACATTTCATTGAATTTGAGAGCCTCCAACTGCACGGGTTCTCGGACGGAGATCTGCCGCAAAACTTCCATGTTCG
>JALGTI010000255.1 GCA_029821455.1 Candidatus Zipacnadia bacterium
GGCATCGTTGGGGCATTGGTCAGCTAGCAGCTCTGCTTCCGCCAGCGTGCCTTCCGCATGATCCAGATCGCCGACCAACTCATAAGACGGCGCCAGTAGCAGGAGAGTCTCCAACCGCTGCTCGATCAGCCTTTCAGCATCAGGCAGGGAAGTAATCAACTCAAGTCCACGTGCTGCCACCTTTATTGCCTGTCTATTTGCGTACTGCGCTCGATACGCCCGTGCAGAGTGAGGAAGCAGGTGGACCGCTCGCTCATCACGATATCCTAAGTAGGCGTGGTGTGCCACGGTGTCAATGGCAGCCTCCCCATAGTCTCCATCTGTGCTAGGAGATGAGTTGCAATCCGGGCGTGCAGGTCTTGGCGTTGCGAGGGAGGTATTGTGGCATAGGCTGTCTCAAACAGCAGTCGCCTCACAAAGCTAAACTGCCCTGGCACGGGTCCAGCGTGGAGAAGGCCCTGCCGTGTCGCCTCCCACAACAGCGCCTCCGTCAACTCAGCATCATCGGCGATTATTGCTTCTAGCAAGCCATGCGACAGGGGTTCTTCCAGCACAGAGGCAGCCTGAACCAGACGTCTTAGCGGAATTGGCAACTGGTCTATTTGCGCGAGAAAAGCTCTTGTAGGCTATTAGGTAAACTTGCATCTTCAATAGTCTGGTCACTTGGAGCGTGTCGAAGTGCCTGCACCAACTCCCGGGCAAAATAGGGGGTGGCCTTGCGCCCGATCACAGATTGCATGCACTGTGGACGCCGGCAGCAGCGCCGGCGATGCCCAAAGATGGATCAACCGCACCACCGCCTCACCGGTCAACGGCTTGAGGTGTATCGTCTCTACATCCAGTGACTCGGATATCCACTCAGGCGTTGGCTCTCGAGCTGCGAAAACTACAAGCAGTGGCCAGCCAGCCTCTCTGGCAAGCACATCCGCCACGACACCCCGACTGGCCTCATCAATCCATTCGATATCCTCCAGTACGACGCACAACGGCTCACCTGACATCACGCTGTCGAGCAGGATAGTGAGACCATCGTTGAGGGCCTCGAACCAGCGTTGGTCTAGTTCCTGTGGAGGTTGGTGCAGTTGCTCCAGTACAGCAACTAGGGTCTTCCGCGTCTCGTCGTCAAGTGGTAGACCTGCGGCTGCTTTCGCCACGTCGCCGCCTACGCGCGGCGGCCACCCTTCAACGCGAAGACCCGCCAGTTGCGCGACAATATCCGCCAAGCGCAGCAGTGGGAAATGCTCATCGCAGGCGTGACAGGCGGTAGTGATGCTCCGAAACCCCTTAGCAGCTTCCGAACGATACCACTGCGCAATCAGGCGCGACTTACCTATGCCAGCGGATCCCGTAACACATACTATCTGTCTGAGGTCGTCTACTGGCGCCACAAGGGTCGTGTACAGCGCGGCAGCCTCCTTGTAGACTTCGTCCTGGTGCTCCCAGATCATCTGTCTGAACCTGCCGATACGCTCCCAAAGCTCCTCGCTGTCCTGGGGGATCAGCGCTCAGCCGGCGGTAAACTGAGCTGGCCCAAGTGGGCTATGGCCCTTTGAAGCAGCGCGTCGGCCTCCTCTGTCTTATCCAGCCTCCGTTTGGCGTGCTCCAGCAGCAGTTCCGTCTCGAGTAGACCCACACTGACATCTTGCTCCACAGCAGTCACCATCGGTTCCAGGCGGCTGACCACGTCTTGCCAGCGCTCGTCCTCAACTGCCCACCGCACTGAAACTAGCGCGCAGTGCAAGAGTGCCTGGGGATTGCCCTGGGCCAACTCAGCGGCCAGCGCGTGTGCCTGGCCGGCTAGATCCGCGCGGCCGCTGTTTTCCAGGAGTTGCGCGGCCTCCGCCAGCGCCTCTGTTCGCACCGTAGCCTCGGCAAACTGCAAGGCGGCCTGAGTAAGTTGCACTCCCGTCGCCGCCAGCCACTCGTCCTCGCGTCCAGACGGCGCCTGACTCACTACGTTGATGAACTCGCTCTGCAATGCCGCCAGCGATTTGGCACGCGTCGCGGGGATACGTGCGCCGATATGAGACCAGAGGTCCCCGACGGCAATTCGTGCCTCTGGCGGTCTATAGGGAAACACGATACCGTAGCTTGGCCACAGCCAGCGCCAGGCTTGCGGCTCTTGCTGCTCAGCAAGGTACTGCCGAACGAGGTATAACCAACGCTGTACTAGCGACAGCGCTTCCTGCTTGTAGCCGAACGCATCCAGTTTGATGGCAAAACGCTCCCACCCAACGGGTGGTTCACTCGGTCGCGACACTGATGCATATGCCATCCAACCTTGGTACTGGTTAAGGGGCCAGTAATAGCCTTCGCGTAACACATCATTGCGGCCACTCCACGCGCTAGTACAGGAAGCTGCAAGCGCAGCAAGCACTGCGCCCGCGTAGGAGGGATTGCCCCCGCGACGCCATGCCGAACAGACACCGCGAATGAGGCGCTCGCCTCCTGGCAAGCGCACACAGCGGGCGATGGTCATCAGGGCACAGTTGGACTGATCGGGATCGGTGTCCGGCCGCAGGTGCTGCAGGAGCGAGGAGGCAAGCCCCAAGTCATCGGCATCCCGCCCCTCATACTGCGCCGCCCATAAGGCGGCTAGGTCGTCGGCATAGGTGGGTGCGTTCTGGCGCAAGCAGGCCTCCGGACTCCAATAAGAGGGGATCTGCGAAAGGTGCGCTCGGAGTTCTTCGACATCGTTTATAAGGGGTTGAAGACGTCTGGGAGCCTTGCCGGCCCGCTCCAACGCCTCTCGCGCTAGGTCGGTGAACTGAAGGAGCCTGAACCCATCATCATTGGGACCGCGCCAGCTCGCCCAGATCGCCGCATGTGCCTCCGCTCCTATTGCATACAGCTCACCAAGCGTTTCCCACCGGCCGGCCTCGCGGGCGGTAGATGCCGCAGCTTCGATAGAGATGGACGCATTCTTGTGCCCTAGCTTCGGTGGCTGGAAGGTTGCATGCTTCACTGTCTACTCCCACGGCTACGTCGGCGGGTATGCGTATAATACTTATTTGCCTGAGGGATCAGCCTACGGATCACCGTCAGGGGTTTCCGGGCTCCGCGATTCGGCAATGGTAGATCCGTCGGGGACGATGTTCGTTTACGAATCCGTACAGTGTCGCTTTGGGTACATCCCCAGGGGTAGTGCTTCTTACCCAGACTACCGACACAATGGTGGTCTGAATCTGTTGTTTATGGACGGCCACGTCAAGTGGCACACCAAGATTGCGTACACCATGTGGACCCCGTGGCTGGACTACTGCCACCTTTGGTGGCTTCGTGATATAGAATATGTTGAACATATCGAACACAGCTTACACTGGACCAACAACCGTAGCACGGCGACGAAAGCGCAAGCCCTGAGAGCCATTGCGAGTGATGTCGGAGTACGAACGCGAGGAGCTAGGGCATGGCGGGTGGGGAATGCCTGTAGGGTCCCGAAACTGGTGCGCAGGGCACATTCGTCCCCTATCCCCGGGAAGAATCGCATCGTGGTTGCCGCCTACTCGGGTCTATTATGCCTGAGAAGGAGTCTGGCGGCAAGGGCTATCGTGTAAGAACGCCAGCCTGCTGCTGGCCATCAGAAAGACAGGTGTCAATCTCGGACGGATTATTCCGGGCGTGTAAGGATACTGCAATGGCAGAAACATGTGCCAGAACATACAAGCAGGATGGCCTCATGACCAACAGAAGGCAAGACCGGGACGGGCGGGAAGAATCTGCGGCTGGATGCATGAGTCCTGAGGGCGCAGATGAGTTATGGGCGCTCACGCTGCTTCTGGATACCGGCAGGGTGAGGGTTGCGTCATGTAGGATGTTGCTTGCACCGCGAACACTTATCTGAGCAGCCAAGCGAGATGCCCAATCTGTTAGGCGAGCTGTCGGAGGATTTCACTGATGAGGCCGGAACGCCCTTGGCCGTGACGGTCAGTGGTGCCCAGTGTCATAATATGAAGATGGCGGGCCCTACTCTGCAGGCCTTGCCTGCGGACCGGCCGTGGCCAACGAAGAAAGCTCCGCAGCACCTGCCCGCCAACAATGCCTACAGTTACGCGCAGGTTGAGGCGCTGGTAGGGGCGTGGGGCTATACGGCTTACATTCGCAGCCGGGGAGAAGAGACGGCCGCGAGGGCTTGCGTCCCTGGCTACCGAGCACGACAGTGGGTAGTAGAGCGGACCCAGTCGTGGATGAACCGGTTTCGCAAATTGCTTATTCGTTTGGAGCAGAAAGTGGAGAACTATCTAGCCCTGTTGCACCTAGCCTGTGCTTACCTCACTGCTAGTATCCCCGGAATTTCAGGATAGGCTCTTAACTTAGCGTCCTGTTGAGGTGGTGTGTTGACATGGAGGTGAGGAGGCTATATAATTGTGACTCGTCATCGAACAAATGTTCTATAAAGGGGCTAAGGAGGCGATTCTCTACTAAATACCCGGTGGCCTTCAAATGGCAAGGCCGGCAGTTCACGGTACGTAATTTCGGAGGGCATTGGTATCAAGGGGGATGCTGGTGGGAGGGAGAGGGGGAGAAACGATTCCTGCGAGTGCAGACGGCCCAGGGACCGGTGGCTGATCTGTGGTTTGAGCCCCAGACTGGTAAGTGGGGTTTGCACCAAATGTACGACTAAGAGGCTTGCAGGAGCTACATCCATGGATTTCGTGCACCTGCATGTTCATTCCAACTTCTCGTTTTATGATGGAGCGGCACCTGTGGGCCAACTTGTGGAGGCTGCTTGCGAATTGGGTATGGGGCATCTGGCGCTGACCGACCACAACAGCCTGGCAGGGGCAGTCCGCTTTTACAAGGCTGCCTGGAAAGCGGACATCAAGCCGCTTATTGGGGTGGAGTTCACC
>JALGTI010000256.1 GCA_029821455.1 Candidatus Zipacnadia bacterium
GAGTCTCCACGTGACCTTTCCGCCCTCCACTTCTCCAGCAGGGGAGACCGAGTCGGGCAGCACACGCCCTGGCAGGACGATCTCATAGTCAAGGCAGGCTTGTGGCCGGCCGACGAGCTCCACTGCAGTGGCTGCATCAGGCTCGATAGTGAGGTCCTCATGCCAGAAGTAGTAGGTATAGAGCGTAAGAGGGCGCTGGGCGATATCCTGAATCTGCAGACGTATCTCCTGGCCAAGGCCGTCCAGGTTGGCCGCCACGCGGCTGCTGCGCTTTGTGACAGTGACGCCGGTCTCGTTGACCGTCTGGATGTCGAGGCCGATGCTGCTTTGCTGCAGCCAGTCCACTATATGCTCTTCCCTGTCACGATTAGCCGCGACCTCGATAGTCCGGGTACCTGTACCGTTGAGGTAGACGCAGGTCTGCACGGTGGCCCGCTCAGAGCCCGACAGAAGTAGATAGGGAATAGTCGCCCATAAGATGAGGGAGCGAGTGCGCCCTGATATCATCCAAGATCCTCCCGGCGCCGGTTACTCCTGTTCTCCGCCGTCCCCGCCGCGCGGCCCGTAAAGCTGCCATAGCCACAGCAGCACTGCACCCAGCACAAGGCTTACGATGAAGAATATCGGCAGGGGCCACTGGAATTTCCAGCCTAGCAAGTCTATCCTGACCGGTGCCCAGTTGTTAATGAACAAGACCAGGATGATCAGCGCGATGAGGCCATAGAAGAATGTGCGCAGGTCCCAGCGCGGTGCCGCAAGACCGGCCAGAAGTAGAGATAGCCTGGGCGGCAGCCTCCGTCTCCTCGGCACCTGCTGCATCGGGCATCGGCTGCTCCTCGGCTTCCATGAGATTGCCCGAATCATCTACCACCGCTATGCCCTCCTTATCAGCTACGGATAATCACAAGTGACGCCAGTGGCGATTATAGGTGAAGGAATAGGGCAAGTCAAGCGATGACGCGCGCGCACATTTGCTCTAAGCAGGTAAAGGCTCGCGCTGACTGACCTACCCCCTCGCCCCCTCCCTAAAGGGAGAATGGCGGTGGTTTAGGAGGCAATGGCGACACAAGCCATTCACAGCGCCCAGAACTGCAGCAACAATGTGGCAATGGAGAAGTAAATGATGAGCGCAACAGAGTCGTTGAGGGTTGTGACGAGGGGGCCGCTGGCCAGGGCCGGGTCAATTCGCAGCCGGTTGAAGACCAGGGGCATGGTGGTCCCCAGCATTACCCCCCACATTATCGCGCAGGCTAGCGACAGACCGACGATGAGGCCATAGCCTGGATGCTCCACTGAGAGCAGCGCCCCACCGATGCCAGCCAATACCCCGCACAGCACCCCAATGATCAGGGCCGTGATGAATTCACGTAGCAGTGCCTTGCCGACACCGACGGCCGATACCAACCCTAGGGCGATGGCGCGGACCATAATGGTCGAGGATTGCAGCCCGCTGTTGCCGCTCATGGCGTTGATGACGGGAATGAAGACGACCAGGCCGATGGCCTCCTTTAGGTGTAGCTTGAAGAATACAATCACCGACGCCGACAGAAAAGTGCCGAAGAGACACATTACCAGCCACGGGAACCGCAGCCGCGCTACTTTCAGGCTGGAGGCGCTCATCAGCGTTTCAGCGGCGGTGCCGCCCAGTCGGGAGATGTCTTCGGTGTGCTCTTGTTGAATGGCATCAATTACGTCATCAATGGTGACAGTTCCCAGGAGCGTGCCAGCATCATCAACTACCGGCACGGCCACCAGGTCATAGTGGTCAACGAGCCGTGCTACCTCCTCCTGGTCGGTATCCGGGTGCACCGCTACTATGTCCGCGACCATCACTTCGCTTAATGGGCTGTCTGGTGGCGTGGTGACAAGCTCTGCCAGGTCCACCACGCCAATGAGATGACGCTGCTCATCGACGACGTAAATGTAGCTGAGTGACTCCGGTGGGATCTTGCGGGTGCGGATGTGGGCCATAACGTCAGCCGGCGTGACATCCGGCGGGGCATACATAACGTCCGAGGTCATCAGCCCGCCGGCGGTGTCATCGCCGTACGCCATCAGGGTCTCCAGCTCTTCAGATTCCTCGTCGGGGATGTGTTCCAGGATGCGATGCTGCTGATCAGGTTCCAGCAGGCTGACCATATCAGCACCGCTGTCGGGAGGCATCGCGTCAATGATCTCGGCAAGCTGCCGGTCATCAGTGACCTCGGCCAGGTCGGCGCTGATCTGGTCATCAACTTCTTCGAGTACAACTCCTGCATCTTCGGGGGTTAGTAGGGCGAAGACAGCCTCGCGCTCCTCTGGCTCAAGCAGGCCGAAGGCGAAGGCTATATCCATAGGATGATAGCCGCTGATGAGGCCTTCCAGCGCGCCCCGCACGTTGGATTCGGTAGCCGCTTTGAGGGCAGCGGCTACTTCCTGGGGGCTCCTCGCTTTCGGGCGCTCCGCCGGGTTGTCCTGCGGCAGATGCGCCAACGGATGTCCTCCTCATACGGTCCTATCCTCCGAGGGTGCTTCGGTGTAATAAGTTTAGCACATAAGCACGGCTAGATACAACATATATGGCCCTGCTCAGATGGCTCGATTTCACCCGCCCAGTCCGGCCATCGCCTCGCGGACTCGTCCCTTTAGCTCCTGGCCGATGCGGTCCATTATCTCCTCCGTCTGGCCCTCCCAGCGCATCACTAGCTCCTCGCCGGTGTTGGAGGCCCGGATCAGTGCCCAGCCGTCGGGATACTGGATGCGCGCGCCATCCACCTCGTTCATCGGCAACTGCCCCCGATATGTATCCTTGACCACCTCTACCACCTGGAACTTGATTTCATCGGCGCACTCGAAGCGTTCTTCAGGGGCCGTGTAGTATGTGGGCAGGCTGGCGACGATCTGGCGGATGTTCTGGTCGTGGCGTGATAGACAGCCGACCAAACTGGCTGCGGCGAAGGCCGCGTCATCGAACTTGATGTAGGGATTGCCGAAGTAGCAATGGCCAGTGGTCTCAAAGCCCATCGGGGAGTCAAGCTCAGCCATCGCCTTGAGGATGAATGGGTAGCCGCAGGCCACCATCTCCACCTGCCCGCCGAGAGCCTCTACGTCATCAATCAGCGCCTGGGTGCAGCGGACCTCCGTGACAAACGTCACCGGCCCACCACGCAGCATATCCCGACACAGCGGCGTCACATAGCGATCAGGCCAGATCATCTCGCCCTGGTCATCCACCACTGCGATGCGGTCGCCGTCGGCGTCAATGGCGATGCCGAGCTCTGCGCCCACCTCTCGCACCTTGGCCGACAGGGCCGTCACGTTTTCAGGCAGCAGCGGGTCTGGCGAACGGTTGGGAAAGGTGCCGTCGGGCTCGTCGAAGATGACGGTCAACTCGCAGCCCAAGGCCCGGAGCAGTTCAGCGCCATTGAACACCCCGCAGCCGTTGCCCGGATCCAGCACGACTTTGACAGACCGGTCGGCGCTTATCTGCTGCTTGGCAATCTCAAAGTATTGCGGCCAGATGTCGCGCTGCTCAATGCTGCCCTGGCTGGTGGGAAAACTGCCTCTGTCAGCCGCATGTCGCAGCTTCTGGAGCTGCTCGCCATAAAACGGCCGGTCGCCCCAGCGGACCTTCATACCATTGAACTCCGGCGGCTTGTGAGAGGCAGTGATGCCCAGGCCGCCGTCAGCGCCCCAGATGCCGATGGCGAAATAGACGACCGGCATTGGCGTCTGGCCGATGTCAATGACGTGACAGCCACAGCTTGCCAGGCCCTCGATGGCAGCCTCGGATAGCTCCTCGGAAGAGGGCCGCAGGTCGCGGCCGACCACCAGTGTGGTCGCACCGGGCTGCTCAAACAGGCTTGCATAGCCCTGGGCGATGCGTCGGATGACAGAGGAGTTGATCTGGTCGGGGACCGTTCCCCTTATGTCATAGGCGCGGAAGATGTCAGGATCAATCTGCGGCATGCAATGACCTCCTTGAGGTCACATTATCCCAGGCGCATTCGAACGGCAATGCGTAGTTCTGAGCAATGACCGCTACTGGTCGTCGAGGCGCAGGATACGGCGGGCGTTGCCGTCCCCGATGGCCTGGCGCATTTCATCTGTGATGTCGAGATGGGCAAACCATTCAAACTGCGGCAACTCCTGGCCCACGATGAAGTAGTCAGTGGCGAATAGCATCCTGGCCCAGTGGCGCTTGATAAAGCCCTGCGCGAACTCTGGATCCCTGGTCATCGCATTGTAGCCGGAACCGGCGGAGAGGTCGAGATAGAGGTTGTCGTATTCCTCCATAAGACTGTCAATCGCGCCGCCGGGGGTGATGAGGCCGTCGGGATAGCCGCCGGTGCGGTCGTCGTCGCCGGAGATGGCGGTCCAAAACAACGGCCCGTGACCGCAGAAGATGCAGTTGGGAAAATCGCGCAGACATGCTTCCAGCCCCGGCAGGCCAACCTCGTCGGTTAGACAACCGCTGCACATATCGAAGACCAGCGGGAAGCCGTACTCATCACATTTGGCATAGATGGCACGGTTGCGCTCATCATTGAAAGGCAAGCCGTTGAGCAGCTCTCCGAAGCCCTTGCAGCCCCAGATGTTGACAAAGGTGTCGAACTGCTCCTCGAGGTTACGCTGTCTGGGGTCAATGCCCATAAAGGCGATGAAGCGTTCCGGGTAGTGGTCCCGGGCTTCGATGGCCTGCTCGGTCAGGAAGTAGCCGGGCATCACCTCAGGGCTTTCCAGCGGCAGCAGCACGCTGATCTCGACGCCCTGCCGGTTCATCCTGTCAATGACTTGCTCTGGCGTCAGCGGCGGGCGTTGCGGGTACATATTGCGGAAACAGTTCCCGAAATGGACGTGGAAATCAATCATCGTTGTGCCTCCCTGTGGTGGCACTATTCGCCATAGAGGTAAGCTGTCCTCTAGAGTGCATATAGGATGTGGGTGGAAAATCTGCTGCAAGCCTTGACAGGTCGTGGGCTTGTCGCTATCATATAGGTGTAACTAACACATAGGAGGCGGCTGGATGCCAGGTGG
>JALGTI010000257.1 GCA_029821455.1 Candidatus Zipacnadia bacterium
ATCATCCTCGCAGAGGTTGGCGCAGACTCCAGTAGCCACGGCCTCCTGACCAATGTACAGGTGAAGCGTGGAGGGGATCCGCCCTTGCAGGTATAGCTCGTTAACTCGTTCCTCGAACCTGCGAATCAGCACCATCGTCTCGTACATCCGCGTCAACTGCGTCGCATTGAGCAGTTCCCCGCTGCTGGTATCAGACAGCTTCGCATCGTTGGAGCTCATTGAATCTTCCTTTGGCTCTATATGTTCTTCGGTGCAAAATCGGGGTGAAATTGTTTTCCAGCATAGCCCCATCGTGCCCGGGGTCGTACCCGCAGGCCCCACTTCTCCAGGGCGGCACGTAGCTCCGGCTTGTCCTTGGCTGCCTCATCCAGCGGAATATCGGCCATGGCAGCGTCAAAGGCTTGTAAAGGCTTGTCGCCATGCTTTGGCGCCTGCGGTGTATCCCATGGGGTGTCCGAGTATCCCGCCCCCGGCTGGTATGATTATGTCCGGTCCACACTCCTGCAGCACCGGGGGTACTACACCGGGGTACATACCCGCAGCCGGCATCGGCCAGGTTCGCCTAATGTGGTAGAAAGGCGCCCTCATCACCTGTACATTGCGATTACATTCCTCTGTTGAGCAGGCCGGAATGCTGCACCAGTTCGACGGCGAGAGCATCATATCTGCACCGCAAAGCCGGCAAAGCTTCGACAACACTGGGAAGCTAATCCGGGGCAGCAGAGTCAACATATGCGAGGGATGAAGCATAATGGGCACAGTAATCTCTGGGTCTTCGGCGATCTCTCGGAGCGTCGAAAGACCGGCAGAGTACGCTAAAAGCAAGCCGGTAGCCCCGGCGCGTACGGCCCGGAGTGCCTTCTCGTGGACTTTGCACGATTCGTCGGTAATGCTGACCATGTACAGTGTCTTCTCGCCCGTTTCCTTTTCGGACTTCTCCAACGCCTTGAGCCCGGCCTCCAGGCGAGCATCAAAGGAACAGTTGGCCAGCTCGCTACACATTTCATCATCCTTTACCAGATCAGCGCCGCCCAGGGAGGATTGATAAATCTGGTTGGCCGTCTCTTCGGGTGTCATTCCCATCTTCGGCTTGATGATCTGAAGGATCAGCGGCCGCTCGGGCACCCCCAATATCTCACGGATTCCTGAAATACCAAACTTCGGCCCGCCAAACTCCTTGGCGACCTTCTCCGGGATATATAGGTCCAATAGCCGCGAGTTGGTCGCGAAAACAGAAAAGTTTCCAGAGATCGACAGCAACAGCATAGGAACGTTGACATTAACATCCCAAGCACCGACCGCGAACCCCAGCTGGATCACAGCTTGTTTCTTGCCTTTGGGAGCGGGGACTTCAAAATACCCCAGCACCTTACTGGTGAGTCGCTCGCGAACCTCGGGCGTGTCTTCGCTGACCTCCTGCCAGCTTGATGTGGAGCCTTCCAGCGCCAGTCGCTGCACCTGATCGAAGTGATCGGCAAAGTCGTCATCGTCGTCAATTATATCCTCAAGATAATAGGTGCCCACGACATACTGGTCATGGTCAATGCTTTCCCAGGTATAGTTGAACATGTTGGGATCGTACAGTTGCTTCATGGTGTATTTATTCCTTTCAGAATTGAGTTAAGTTAGCTTGGCTGATCAGGTTGCTCTAGCGTCGTTACTTTCCCTCGCCCAACCCCAGGAAGGTGTCATAAGCTTCATCCCAGGCCACAGAGGGATGGGGCTCGTAGGTCACAATATCGTACGAACGCCTCACTACCTCCCTGAGTTCGGTGAGTGAAGCCAACCTGCCCTGGGCCAGGGCTTGCAGCAGAATTGTGCCCGCCGCAGTCGCCTCCGCGGGACCGGCCACAACCGGTCGGTTGGTGGCATCAGCAGTAAGTTGGCACAGCAGTGCATTCTTGGAGCCGCCGCCAACGATGTGAATCACCTTGGTCAGTTTGCCCGTCACCTGCTCCAAGTCGTTTATTGATTTGCGATAGCGCAAGGCCAGGCCCTCTAATAGGCAACGGATGACCTCGCCGGGTTGGAAAGGCGCGTCCTGATTGGTTCGCCGGCAGAACTCTGCGATGTTGGCTGTCATATTGCCCGGCCGGAAAAAAACTGGGTCGTCAGGGTCCGCGACCGCACGGAACGCGTCGGCCTGCGCCGCCATCTCGGTAAGTTGGCCATAGCTCCAATCACGGCCCTCCTGGTGCCATTGTCGGCGGCATTCCTGCACCGGCCACAGACCGATGCTATTGCGCACGAAGATAACCCTGTTGCACGCCCCTCCCTCATTCACGAAGCCCCTGGCCATAGCCTCCTTGGTCAGGATTGGTTCATCAAGCTGTGTACCCAGTACGGACCAGGTGCCGGAGCTTATGAAGGTATATTGCTCGGCGCTGTTAGGCACGGCAGCGGCGGCGGCAGCCGTATCGTGGCACGCCGTGGCGATAACCGGCACCTCCCCCAGGCCGACCTCCTCGGCCACCGCCGGCAGCAGTGGCCCCAGTACCGTCGCCGTCGGGACTATCTCGGGCAGCAGACTGGTAGGCAGACCGACCTTTTCTACCAGGGGGATGCACCACTCGCGCTTTACCGCGTCGTAGAGCTGACTGTGGCTGGCGATCGTATCCTCGGCGGTCTGCCGGCCACACAACCAGAATAGAAAGAGGTTTGGAATGAACAGCAGAGCTTGCGCTACGTCCAGCGCCGGGCTGCCCTGCTTGCGCATAGCCAGCAGTTGGCCGAGGGTAGCAAAGGGGATATATCCCAGGCCGCTCTGCCGGTACAAGTCCCACTCGGAGATGTGCCGACTCAGATCATCAATGATCCCCTCGGTACGCGCATCACGGTAGGTGTGGGGCAAACATAGAAGTTCGCCGTGCTCGTCCACCAGCCCGAAGTCCAGCGCCCAACTATCCACCCCGATGCCGTTGAACTCCGCGCCATATTGGGTAGCGACCTGCCGCAATCCCTCCTTCACCTCTTCCCACAGCCGCAACACGTCCCAGTACAGGCTGCCGAGTACTCGCACCGGCCCGTTGGGGAAGCGATGGATCTCTGCCATCTCCAAGCGCCCCTTAGCAAGTGTCCCTACTACCATTCGCCCCCCTGAGGCGCCCAGATCAAGCGCGATGTACCTTTCACCACTATACGTCACTTTTCGCCTACCTACCATACCGAGTGGTAATCATGTCGTGGAAGCAGTCCTGTCGTCGCAGAGAACTTGCAGAAACAGATATACCAGTTACATATAACACAGACTGCCACATATGTCAAGTAGGAAGGACAGGAAGGTTGAAATGGTGCTGCTCGCGAATAATACAGGCCGTAGTTGGGGCTGCTTGCTCCGATTCGCAAGGCCAATGGCATCCTGCAAGCACTCCCAACCATTTAGCCATTGAGGAGTGACAGATCATGAAACGTGTGTGCTTTGTTTTGCGGGTCAAGCAGGACCTCGTCGAGGAGTACCGAGAGGCTCACGACGTCTGGCCAGAGATGCGGGCAGCGCTCAGCGAGGCTGGCTTTCGCAATTACTCGCTGTTCATGCGACCGGATGGGCTAATAGTGGGCTATTTCGAAGCCGAGGATCCGCAAGCCGCTCTGGAAACGCTCGGCAAAACCGAAGTCAATGCTCGCTGGCAGAAGAATATGGCTCGCTTTTTCAGCGCCGGCTCGGGCGACCTGCAAAAGGGCGGCCCAGAGTGGCTCGAAGAGTACTTCCACCTGCCCTGAGCGCTAAATGTTCATAGCCCGGCGCACCAGATCCACGGCCTCACAAGCATCAGCCCGGCCAATGACCTGGGCAAACTCGTCCATGCCCACGCGATCAACCGCACGGAAGAACGCTTCTATCCACTCGCGGCTCTGCGTTGCCGCGGCAACCCCATCCTCGCGATACGGAAAGATGTCCAGCGTGAGCCACCCTTGGTAGTCAAGGCGCCGCAGCCAGTAGACAAGCTCCAAATACTCAACCAGGTGCACCGCACCGACCATCATGTCGTCGTCCCAACTCCGGTAGTTATCATTGAGGTGCACATAGTCCAACTTGCCATAGCTGCTGAGCAAGGCGGCTGCCTCCGCTATATTCTCGCCCGCGTAGATGGCGTGGCCGACATCAAGCAAGACACCAACGTTGTCCATACTGTCCAGTAGGAGGAGGGTCTTAGCCGCACTGTTGACAAAGCAGTGGGTACGCGGCTCCTTGGGCTTGTATTCGACCAGGATGCGCACCTTGCTGTTATGGCCCGCACAGGCTGTCAGGCCCTCCCGGAACCATTGCCACGCCTCAATGTAGTCCGCCTGGAAACAGTAGTCGAAGCCATCCTGGCCGGGCCAGACATCTATGTAGGGACAGTCCAGCTCCGCCGCCCAGTCCATGACCTTGCGCACCTCGTCAATTGCGGCCTGCCTGGTGGGTGCATCTGGAGCCGCCAGGCTGCCCCGGCCCCACTTGGCCTGGGTCCAAAGATCCGGGGTCAGCATGCAGATCTTGAGCCCCCGATCGCTGAACATCTCAGCCACCTCATAAATGTTGTCGTCGTTTACGTGCCAATTGCCGACCAACTCCAGGCCGTCAAGTCCCTCCACCTGCACGGCGAGATCAAGCATCTCCTGCATAGTGGTGGCCCCACCGTATCCGCTCAAGCAGAAACGATCGGCACAACTTCCGAAGGTCGGCAAGCACGCGCCAAAAGAATGGTTGGCAACCATGATACAATTGTTGGCACCGTGTCAAGAGGCACCGCAATGCAGTTGTAGCAGAGAACTTGTATAGACAAATATACAAGCGTTTTGTACCACAAGTTGGCGCGGGTATCAAGTGCCAAGTGAAGGTAGATAGCGCTGCTGCGGTTCCCGAACGATGCAAATCGTATGGGGCGCTGATTGCCTACCGCCACCGGGAGCAGTGTGCGGAGAGGGCTTCCACTCATGCGGACGTGGAGGAGTAACAGCTCATGAATCATGCGTGCTTTCTTCTGCGGGTCAAGCAGGACCTCGCCGGGGAGTACCCACAGGCCCACGACGCCTGACCGCAGGTGCAGACTACCTGAAGAAGGAATTAACATAGAGACCGACTATGCTTCATAATTGGGCACGCAAGCTCATACTCTGACCGTTGATCGTGACCTTAGCCAACTGTAGAAAGATGATGGTGATAAAATGTCATTGACGGACAGCGAACTAAAGATCGGATACATGCCGCTGGCTCATGATGTCTACTGGGAGTTTTTTCCGCAATTCGAGGCGCACGCCATAGAGTTGGCGCAGACTTACCGCGACTACCTTGCCCAGTTTGGCACGATCCATGAAACGGGGAAGCTCATTGACTGCCCGGACCGCTCCCGAGAGGCCTGCCAGCTCTTTCAGGCGAGGGACGTTGACGTCCTGATCCTATCCACCGTAACCTATTCCACACCTGATGACATCGTGCTCGACCTGAAAACCTTCAATCGCCCGGTCATTGTCTGGAATACCCAGGCATCCGCCACCATATCCCCTGACATGGACTTCCCTATGTGGATGTACGAGCATGGCATTACCGGCGTACCGGGGATAACAAACCTGCTGGCCCGGGAGAAAATGCCCTACTTCCTTGTTTCAGGGCACTACACCAGCGACGCCGTAACGGAGTCGTTCGCCACTGCCCTCAACGCCATTGCTGCCCGCAAGCATATCTGGGGCTCCAAAATCGGCATGCTCGGGCATCTCTACCCAGGCATGATTGACTTCGGCTACGATCCCACTACCATGTTCACTACTTTCGGGGTTGCGACTGTTCCCGTTCCCGACTCCGTGGTCCTGGCCGCCTTTGAAGCAGTGGATGAGACGGAAGTCGAGTCATTGACCGCGGAGATGTCTGAACGATACACTATCGCCGACGAGTTCCAGGGGAAGGAGCTCACTAATTCAATACGGCTCGCCCACGCTGTTCGCCGCCTGGTGGACGAGAACGACCTCGCCGCCGTCACCGTTTACTGCCAGTCAATGTGGCAGCGTCCGGAGATAGGAGTCGTGCCCTGCCTGGGACTGTCACTGCTGATGCAGCAGGGCACCTTTTGCTCCTGTGAGGGTGATGTGCCCACGGCGCTGTCCGGTCTGATACTGGAACAGCTCGCCGGTACGGCGGTGTTCACTGAGATCTGGTGCAACGACTTCGCAAACGACCAGTTCATGATGGGCCACAGCGGCACCATGAATCTGGGGCTGTTTGAAGGCAGCGAGGAGCGGGTGCAGATCAACCGTCATCCGTGGTGGGACGGCTGCTGTGGGCGCGGGGCTTGCCTCCAGGTGAAGATGCATCCCGGCGAGGTTACACTGCTCAGCCTCACCGAGGTGCCCGACGCTGGCTGGCACATGATAGTGACCACCGCGCAGGTAGTGGACAGGGACCCTGTGCCACTCGGCGCTCCCAACTTCTTCATCAAGCTGGGCAAACCCATCACCGAGTTCCTTGAGGACCTCGGCGAACTCGCTGCCGCTCACCACTTGGCCATGGCCTACGGGAATCAGACCCAGGACCTCCAGGCGTTTGCGAAACTGCTGGGAGTCGAATACTGTGAGATCTAACGTTGCCGGGCGCAACTGGGCGGCTAAGCCAAGCGGGATGTCCCGTGCCGGACAAGGTGCAAGGAGTAGAGGATGTCGGCCTACCAACAGACCATAGGACAGAACGTGACATTACGGACGGTACGTGATGAGCGGGATGTCGACCGGTATGCTGCCTTCCACGCTACTCACTTTGGAGAGCACGCCGGCATCATCTGCGATTACCTGCTGCATCACCATCCCGAGATATCTTACGATGATTTCCTGTTTGTGGAGAATGAAAGCACCGGCGAAGTGGTCTCCACGACGTGTCTGATCCCCTGACACTGCCGCTACGAAGACGTCCCCCTGGATGTGGCTATGCTGGAGATGGTGGCCACCCATCCACAGTATCGGCGGCGCGGCTACATTCGGGCCCAGGTTAATCGCTTTCATGAAATGGTCAGCGACCGTCACTTCGACCTGAGCATTATCTGGGGCATCCCTTACTACTACCGACAGTACGGATATGCCTACGCCATCGACGGCCGCTACAGTGCAGATTCACTCCCTGCTTCGGCAATACCCGATGCGCACCAGCGTGAGCAGTCTCCTTATAAGCTGCGTCAGGCCACTGTGGACGATGCCTCTGTGCTGGTGCAGCTCTATCAATAATCAATGGCAGCAGTCCAGTTGCATGATACCCGCGACCTGGCCTACTGGCAGTTCCTGCTGCGATGGATGCAGTATCCGGTACAAGTCGTGGAAGACCAGCGCACGGGTCGCGGTGTCGGCTACGTCTGCGTGGTTCGGCCTGACCCCGATGAGCAAGCAAACAGCAAAGTCACCACGGTTCGGGAGAGCGCGATTGTTAGCCAAGATGCGGGCGTATTCGTCCTGCGCCAGTTAAAGGCTAACTGCGGCGGCGAGATCCGGTTGGGCTGGCCGCAGACAAGCACACTGGTCCAGATAGGCCGCAGTTGGGGCAGCACTCCTCTGCCACCAGGTCGTCAATATTTGCTGCGCATCCCTGATCTCGCCGGGCTGCTATCAAAGATCGGGCCAGTCCTGGAGCGTCGGG
>JALGTI010000258.1 GCA_029821455.1 Candidatus Zipacnadia bacterium
CGCACCTCTCCGATGAGGCCGGAGTATGTAGCCTCCTGCATCCACGGGTAGGAATAGTTGAAGTAGCCCTCCATAATCCAGTCGTTCTCACGCGCCTCGGCCAGGAACTCCTCGCGCACTACCTGGTTGGCCAGAGAATTGGTCACTTGGATGACTATTTCGTTTTCACCTGCGACCACAAAGTCCGTGATCTCGATGCGATGGGGCTGCCACAGGCGCGTGCCGGCGTAATTCCCATTCACCCACACCTCGGCCACATAGTAGACCTGGGCCAGCTCCAGAATCAGGCGGTAATCAGAGTTAACGTATTCGTCGGCCAGGATCAAGGCGAAAACATAGGCTACGGTCCCGGACAGGTCGGCCAGGCCGAGTTCGTGCCACGCCATCAGGGGCACCGGCCCCTCCAGCGGCTCATACTCGCCTCTCTTCACGGTGATGCTGCCGTTTCTGATGACATGCGCTTCAACCACCTCAGCGTGGTCTGCTGTCTCCCAGGTGGCCAGCACAGGCGATTCTTGCGCCCGCATAGACAAGGCCGGCGACACATCAGGCAGCGAGCGCGCCACCAGCAGCGCCGAGCCATAGGGTGGCAACTCCAGCACAAAGCCCGTAGCCTCGGTCACCTCGTCGTGTATGGCCAGCGGCTCGATGGCCCCGGATTCCGCATCCCAGCGCTCCACCAGCAACGGCTCTTCACTGACCACCGTGAGTTCAGCTTGGAGAGCTTGGTCACTGTTGTTAAGCGCAAAGTGAACGGCTATGTCTCCCACCGGCCTGGTCGTCAGCAGCAGGTCGGGTGTTAGCTCAAGAGGCTGGAGGCCATAGTGACCAGCTCTCGTGGCCAAGATGCGAACGAGCTTGAACCATAGCTCCTTGTCGGCCACCAGCACCGCATCAGGCTTGATCTCCTGAGGCAAAAACTCGTCCAGAGTGCGCGGCCCCAGATAGGCGGAGGTGAAGCCATCCCACATGGGCATCGGGCCGTGGAGACCACCAAGCGTTGCGCCACTGTGGGCATCCTCAGACACCGCTTCCATAAACCACGCGTCGGCCAGCAGCTCTTGCATCGCCTGCTCGAAGCGCTCCTGGGCCTGCCACTGGCTGCAGATGGACGGCGGCAAGCCGCAGAAGCAGACCCGCCCGCCAGCGCGATGGAACTCCAACAGCTTCTCGGCTACATTCGCAGGCAGGATTGGAGTTTCGGGGATAACGACTGTGGTGTAGATCTGCCCCGGTGCCTCCAGGCCGCCGTCACCAATCTGAGCGTCGCCAATCGAAGCAGCGTCAATGAAATCGAAAGCCGTCTGGTTGCCAAGCATCAGGCCAGTTATCTCCTGCAGCGACGCCCATGCGTTCGCTGCACCTTCCCCCTGCGGATCAGCCCAGAACGGCTCGATGGGATAGTAGACCGCGATATCGGCAAGGCCGACGCCCTGGCGCATCAAGACTGATAAGCGGCCAATATAGTCAGCGAATCCCTCGTAATGTTCCCAGAACGGATTGCCGGGGCCGGTGTGGCAGAAGGTGCCCAGGAACTTGCCCTCGCTGGTGTCGGAGGCGATCAGCATCGGCATCAGGCAGTTGACGCCGAGCAGGTACTGGAAGTCAGCCACCCAGCGCATCTGCCAGAAGTTCAGGCCCAGGCCATAGACGGCATACGACTCGCTGGTGACCAGATTGTCCCAAGCGCTGCCCTCTTCTCCACCCTGGCCCCTCTTCAGGTGGGCGGCTGAGGAGGCAAACAGCGGGAAGCAGAAGTTGTCCTGGCCCGGGAAGATCTGTCGCCAGATGGTATCAACCCCTGGAGCCTGCAGCGCGCCGGCAGTACGGAAGAAGTCGCTGAAGCGCCCGCGAACGTGGTCGGGCAGATTGTCCTCGCCACCGACATGGCCAGTGTGAATGAGGTCGTGCGCGGCGCACCAGTCGCTAATCTGCTGCCAGTAAGCTTCCTTGAACAGGTCCACGACAAAGTCCGCATACTCACAGCGCAAGGAGATGACAGCCTGCGCGGGCCACTGGTCGGTGAGGTCCAGACCGATGGCCTCTGGCGCAAATAGCAGCGGCAGATACGGGCGTATGTCAAAGCCCTTGCGGTGCTCGAAGTCGTCGAAGATGCCACCGGTGTAGGGTATCTGCCCAGTGGCGACCTGCCCTGGGTGCCGTGTCTCGTCAGTGAAGATGCCGGGAATGACATTGCCGAAGAACTCGCCGCAGAACTGGGCGTAGCGCGCGTGTGTAACCTCGATGAAGCGGGCGACACAAGCGGGGCTGAGGGTATCAGGCACATGGCTGTTTTCGGGAGGTTCCGGCAGGATGCGTTTGACGATGAAGAAGCAGATATGCGTGGCCCCGGCTGGTGCGCTGACCGGCTGACCGGGTTCCCACGCCACCAGGCGGAGGCTATACCCCTCCATCACAGCTACCGCACACACGCATTCATCTGGACATGTGTGGACCTGCTCCACTGGCACGACCTCAGGAACCAGCACCTGGGCGTAGAACTCGGGGTGCCCCTCCATCACCTTGCCCTGCGCATCGCCACTGGGCCAGCCGCCCTCATCATACAGCCACAAGTGGAGGCCCTCACGCCGGGCGCACTGCGCCGCGTGGCGCACCAATTCGAAGTACTCATCTGAGAGGTAATCAGGCTCACAACCACCGAGCCTGCGCGCCTCAAACTGTCTGGCGATGGGATGGAGTACGAAGCCGCCCAGCCCCTTCTCCTTGAAGTCAGTGATCTGTTGCTCGATGCTCACGGGGGTCATCTGCCCGTTCCACATCCAGAACATTATCGGCCGGAACGCAGCCGGTGGCACGGTGAATTCATCTCTCAGGCGGGTCAGGGCGTCATTCATCGTCCTCACTCCTCAGCGGCCGGCTGTTCAGGTGCAGCATAGAGACCGACCTCGCCTACCCACATAATGTTGGGGCGTTGCTGTGGCCCGCCACCGGCCGGCTGGAGTATCCGCCAGCGCTGGGCGTTGATACCGGGAATCGTGACCTCCGTGTAGGCTGACCGGCGATTGGCATCAACCTGGGCAATCCCCACCCAGTCGGCCTCAAGCTCATCATAGACCTGGATCTGAAAATCGCGGGACACGAACAGCTCGCCATTGTCAAACGGCCAGACAAGCACTAGCCGGCCAATGGCCCTTGATTCGGGTAGGTCAATCTCGATCCAGTGCTCAACAGTCGTGTCCGCTGAGGCCCAGGCCGCGTCGGTCCAGTGCGCATCGGGCGGCGGCAGGGGCACCCCGTCGTTCAGCGGGAGCGGGTCATAGCCGGAGTAACTGCTGTCAGTTGCTATCGTGGCAGTCAGGGCCAGGTTGTCCCAGCCCTCAAACTCAGGCTGGCCGAAGCAGAATACATTGACCGGCTCGCTCTGGCGTTCCGCGCCTCGGCCCCTCTCGCCGCTGAGGCGGACCCTGATCTGATACTCGTTGGCCTCAGCGTCGGCGGGGATGGTCACGCTGAAGTCGCAAGCCGTGGTCTGTCCGGGCGCGATCTGTAGGAAGCTCTCTTCAGGGTCCGAAGTCCAGCCCATCGGCAGAATCAGCCGCACCCGGACATCTAGTTCGTCTCTGCGCAGGTTATGCACTTCGGCAGTCAGCTTCCGAATAGTGTCGCGGGCGGAGGCTGGCTGAGCAACCAGAGCGACGGTGGCCGTCTCGCTTGCCGATGTGTTCAGATACGCCCTGGTGCTAAGTCGCTGGCCGTCGAGCTCCGTGCTCACTACTACCGTGTTGCTCTGCCACTGTCCCGGCGACAATGAGGCGGGCAGGCCCATGTTCAGGCGCAGCCTGCGGGTCTCGCCCGGTTCGATTGGCTCATACTGCGTCCCCTCGGTGTCTTCCGTCTCGCTGTTCAGCAGCAGGGCGACCGGGTCACTGGCAGCGCTATCAGCGTTGACCAGAGATATGGCCCAGTCAACATCCGCGCCGGGGGCCGGGTCGCCTTCAAGTTTGCCATACAGCTTGAGGCCCTGCAGGATCATCCGCGCCCGCAGCAGATGAGACGTGGCAATGCCGATGTCACGCGCAAATCGTTGCGGTCCAGTCTCGGATGCCCCTGCAGGAAGCTCAAGAGTCTTGATCAACTCGATGAGTCGAGGTAACTGGGCCGCGCATTGGTCTGCGGGGACTGCCCCCTGACGTATCTCGGCAGCATATTCTCGCAGGTACTCACCCCAGTCGCGCCCACTCATCGCCACCAGTTGCCCATCGCCGCGCAGGTCCACCTCACCACTAGCTGTCCGCTGCCGCTCCATCGCCTCGGCGGCAAGCTGAATGCAGCCGGCGGCTACATCAATGCGTCGCCCGAGGTGAATCGCTGCACAGTCTTGTGCGGAGAGCGTCAGCTTCAACTCTGTGTCTTTGCCTTGCCATTCCAGTGGGCTGGCTCTCAGTGGTGTTCAGCACGGTGATGTGTAGATTGCCGGTAGCGGCGTCACCAAAGCGCTCCAGCCAGATGTCGCCATCCTCACAGCGTGCCTCTGTCAGCACCTGCCAGCCTGCGCCGGCCACCTGTCGGATGATGGGGATGAACCGAACGAACAGGTCACGGTCACGATTGTACAGGTCAGGCTCATGCCAGTAGCGGAGGGTGGTCCATTTGTCCTGCTCTGCGTCGTAGGTGCTGCTGTCAAAACACGACGGGTGCAAGCCGTAAAACAGCGACCGGCGGAAGTAGGAGCTCATCATATCGAGGTCAAACGCCCGGAAGTCCACGTTGTTGAGCAGCAGGTATGGACGCTGCCAGGACATCCACCTGTAGGCGTTGAGCGTTGCGTCACTATCTGGCCGATACTTCCCATCCCGTAGCCAGCCTATCTCCGTCCCGGGCACGATAGACCCAGTTGGCCATCAGCAGCCGGCCCCGCGAGTGCAGGTCCTCGGCTATCCACTTCACAAACTCCCAGGTAGAGAACCACTGCAGGATGCCCGGGTGCTTGCTTTCATAGTCGAAGGTCAGCGGCGTGTCCACATAGTCGAAGTGGGCACGGTTGCAGTTCACGTAATTACCCCAGCCCTCAATGCTGTCCAGATACATCCCGTCTGTGCCGGGCATCGGCTGAAGCCGGTGCTGCTGACCCCGGGGCCCGAAGCGTACCTCTGCTGAGCCAGGCTCATAGTTTATGTGCGCGCGATTCCTCGCGCCCTCCTCAGCAGGCAGTTCCGGGTCCGTGTTGTAGGTGAACTGCGCTCCATCACACCACGGTGTATTGCGCAAAGACAGATAGAATGTCCCATCTGGTCGCTTGATGCCGCCTGCAGCGAGTGCCCTTGCACAATCGCGGTGGAACTGATTGTCGCCAGCCTTGTACGTCTCGACATACTTCATTGCATCCTCGTATGTCCGCGGCACCTCTTTGGGCATCGGCATCCACCAGCTCTGCGGCTCCACATAGGGGAAGCTGTAGACGCCCAGCTCATCGTCAAAGGCCACATTCGGCGCGCCCTCCTGGAACATAAAGCCGAAGTCGTCGGGATCTTCGACTGTGGCGATGTCGGTGAAGGGCATCCAGATACCCTCTTTCATCGTTCGCTTGACGAAGAATTCGGGGAACAAGCTGGCATAGCGGGCACTGGCGACCCGGAAGTCGCCTCCCGCGTCGAACAGGAAGAATCTGAACGGTGCTCTGGAGGGGAAGCGTGCGCAGTCTGCGGCAAGCCCGAGGTCGAAGCTGATGGAGAAGCGCTCGGCGGTCGAGTCGTACAGCATTCGCGAGACTGTCGGCTCATCCAGCCGCGTCGCCAGGGCCAGGCCCCGGTCACCCTTGCTGATGACCGCTAGCGGATAGAAGGAATGCTTTTGCCGCACCCCGGCGCCATTGCCGCGCAGGTTCTCATATTCAGTGCCCGGCTCAACACTGCGCTTGTTGCGCACATCATCCCACCAGATGAGGTCATCCGGCGCGACCGGCAGCGCAAATGCCACCGAGACCGCCCGGTCCTGGCCCGTAAGGTCCTCGATCAGACCTGTTATAGACAGACAAGAGTTGTTAACCTGCTCAACTTCCCAACTCAGCCGCAGGCCGATGGCCTCCAGTTCCGCGGGCCGCAGCCACGCTGTATTGGCCGCACAGTCGCGCACCAGAAAGCCACTGTAGCTGTCGCGCCGGCCGCCTAATGTTTTGCCCTGCATTTCCACACTCGCTGCATTAGAGGCGAGGTTAAGCGTCAAACCCTCTGTTGTGAAGCTCTGTGGATCGGTTCCATAGGCCGGCGCTTCCAGTAACGGCATCGAGCCACCATCCAGCCTCATCACTCTTGCTGCCTCCATGCCTGCCACCTCCCAGGTGTAAGTATCAGCAAGCTGCAACTGGCTCTCATACATGCAAAGAGATATGCGGGCAACATCGCTGCGGTCATAGCCGCTGATGTCGTCGGCAATGCGCATCCACTTGCCCACAGGGACCGAGCGCCGATGATACTGCTGCTTGTCGCTGCCGCGCTGGTACACAACGATGCTCAGGTCCTTGCTAGTAACCTCGGGGCTGTTACTGGTCACGCGCACCCAGCAGCGCAGGGCCGTGAGACTGTCCAGGTTTGGGCCTTCCCCCTCTGCGAACACAAGGTCCGCTCCGGGGTAGCGCTCTTGACCATTGCCATCGTTGCTGATCGTGACGTGAAGCGCCTCCGTCAGGCCCGACGCTGGTGCTGCGCCTTCTATCGGGGCCATATCAACAGTTGCGCCTCTTGGCCGCAAATCGGTGACGGTAGCCATCAGGTCCAGGCTGTGAGCCGATGCCGGCGGAGCAGCAAGCATCAGTATCACCGCCGCCCACAGAACCGGCCAGCAATGCGTTGCGATAGAATATCCAGCGGCACAGAGCCTTGACAACGGGGTAAGCATGCACATCGGTGAACGCCTCCAGTCATCTCTGAGTACTCGTTAGAATACGCCGCCGGCGGCGTATCACCTGCAAGATCAGAGGGCCAGGTGGATGTAGATATTCACCGCCCAGGCTACGGCGATGATGGCGATGATGACCTTGGCGGCCCGCGACCCCTTGAGCCAGCGCGGCAGCGCACCCCGTCGCGTGATGATGCCATAGGTCCCGGTGAGCAGGCCCAGCCAGGTCAGCAGGTAAGCCGGCGGCCCTAGGACATTGCACCTGAGTGCCTCAAGCACCCGGCCGCGGCTCATCAGCGTGAAGCTGGTGGTCAGGCCGCAGAAGGGGCAGGGGAGGTGGGTGATGGCGCGAAACAGACACAGGCCGTAGGGCGGTGCGTTCTGGAGGCCGGTACCATCGGCATTGGGCTGCAGCAGCCAACTGCCGGCCA
>JALGTI010000259.1 GCA_029821455.1 Candidatus Zipacnadia bacterium
GCGGCTGACCGATTCATGTTCACGCTGGCCGGCGGTACGCGCGGCCCTGGTAAATCCTACTGGCTCCGCTGGTGGCTGTTGCGGCAGGCGCTCATGTTAACCGGGCAGGGGGTGGAATCGCCGACCGTGGCTCTGTTCTGTGAGGATTACCCGACGCTGCGTGACCGGCAGATAAAACGAATCGAACTGGAGTTTCCGCGCAACCTCGGGCAGGTCAAGAGCACGCAGGATGCTGGTCTCGGTTTCCACCTGAATGGTGGCGGGATGATTGCATTGCGGAACCTGGATGATCCCAGCAAATACGTCGGCGCTGAGTTTGCGGCTGTCGGCGTGGACGAGATCACCAGGACGACACGTGATGTGTTCGACATTCTGCGCGGTTCGATGAGGTGGCCGGGCGTGGAGCGTGTGCCGTTCGTGGCGACCGGGAACCCTGGCGGGATCGGGCATCTGTGGGTGAAGCAGATGTGGATTGATGGCGACCTGCCGCCAGAGTTGGCAGAGCTGGCACCAGAATTCAGGTATGTGCGTGGTCGCCCGAGTGACAATCCCCACCTCCCTGTATCGTACTGGCAGATGTTGGAGACGCTACCGCCAGAGTTGAAACGCGCGTGGTTCGATGGCGATTGGGATGTGTTCGAGGGTCAGGTATTCAGTGAATGGCGTCGGGATGCGCATGTGGTGGAGCCGTTCGAGATTCCTGCTGGATGGTTGCGGTGGAGGGCCGTGGACTGGGGCTATGCGGCGCCGTTCTGTTGCCTGTGGCTTGCGGAGGAGCCGGACACGCATAGGGTCTACGTCTACCGTGAGGCATACAAGACAGGGTTGACAGACCCAGAGCAGGCGCTGTTGATTCGCCGGTTGTCGGGTGAGGATGTGGAGGACGAGTTGGCAGCGTTGGTGGATGAGGCAGAGGACACCGGGCCGCCAAGGGTAGGACGCTACAACACGGAGATGGAGGAGACGCCAGCAGCAGAGACAGCAGCAGGAGAGCGCATCTATCGGAGCTACGCCGATCCCTCCATGTGGACACGCCGGACATTCGAGCAGCAGACCTATACCACGGCCCAGGTCTACCGGAGGCATGGAGTGAGGCTCACGAAGGCAGACAATGAGCGGATCGTCGGTGTGCGGCGGGTGCATGATGCGCTGGCGATGATGGACGATGGCCGGCCGGGATTGCAGATATTCTCGACGTGTCGGAACCTGGTGCGGACCCTGCCAGCGCTGCCGTATGACGATGTGCGGATTGAGGATGTGGATACGGACGCTGAGGATCACGCCTATGACGCCCTACGCTATGGATTGACGCCACGGCGGCCACGAGCAGCACGACGGCCTGAACGATATGGAGAGAGCCTGTATGGCAGACATTGAGGAGCTCTGGGAACTGTGTACACAGACGATTGACAAATACAGCGAGCGCGACTCTGACCTGGACGACCTCGAGGACTACTATTTCCTGGAGTCCACGAAAGACGATGAGGCCAAGGCCAAGGAGGAGGGGATTGAACTGGTCCACCTGCCGCACGGTACCAACGTTGTGGACCTCGTTCAGGACCTGCTGGTGTCTACTGAATTGACCGTGACTGTGCCCGCCAAATCTGAGAACGTGACTGACAAGAGCCTGGCCGACGTTGCCGAACTGTATCTCCAGACGATTCTCGAACAGAGCGAGCGAGTGCAGCGCATTACGATGCTATCCCGTGCCGCCTGGACCGTGGCGATGCGTGGTGCTGTGGCTGGCCGCGTGGTGCCGGTGAAGCGGTGGCTGGAAAAGCAGAAGGATAGCGACGAAGATACGGCCTACGAAGTGAAGGATAGAGTACCGTTCCTGATTCAGTTGCGTGATGCCCGCCAGGTATACCCGGAGTTTGGCCTCGACGGTTTGGCGTTCGTGGTGGACCAGTGGAAGCGGACAGTGCAGGACGTGCGCGACAGCTATGGCGATGATGTACTGAGGGGCAAGAAACTCACAGAGGAGGTGGAGTGGCGCGAATACTGGGACGCGCGGCAATATTGCTATTGGGCCGATGGTGAGCCGGTGCCACACCCAGACAGCGGAGGTGATGGTCCGTGGCCGCATGGCCTGGGCGGTATCCCGTATGCCTTTGAGTTTGCCCGCCAGACGGCAAAGGCGGAACCAGAGAAACGAGCGCGGCCCTTCCTCGCCGCAATGCGAGCCGTGATTGACAGGATGGACAGGCTGGACAGCATGGAGCATACATTTGTCGGGCAGTACATCGGCTCCTCATGGCTGGTCAACACACAGCAGAATCAGGAGTCATTCCGACTGGATCTCAGGCCGGGCGCAATCAACTACCTGGAACCGGAGGACAGAGTAACACCATTGCAAGGCGGCAGGACGCCTATCGAGTTGGACAAGGCGCGGGGTAAGTTAGAGACCATGTTTGAGCGGGGCACGTTTCCCGGCAGTCTATTTGGCCAGGACCCAGGGCGCGTGATGGCTGGCTATGCAATCAACCTGCTGAACCAGAGCGGCCAGGTGCGGCTCAATGCAATGGTGGCGGCCATCGAGCGACTATTTGAATCGCTGCTGAGCAACGTGCTGATGGCGAGTGAAACCTGGCTGTGTCCGGCTATCGGCGGGGCTGTGCCGTTCACGAGGCTCGTGCAATCTGAGGACGGCGGCGGTCGGGGCTACAACGTCCGTCAGGAGAACTCGTTTGATGCGCGGAAGTTGGATGGAAACCATCAGGTTAGCGTACAGGTCGGAGAAATACTGGCGGCTGACGAGCAGGTTAATTTGCAGATGGCGCTTGCGGCCCGTACCCCAGGCCCTGACCAACGACCGCTGTTGAGTGACGAGACGATATTCGAGAAGTTCAAACTGGGTACGAACCAGGCCGAGGAGAGGGAGCGCATAGAGCGGCAGATGGCCCTAAGCCACCCAGCAGTACAACAGTTGACCATGACCCTGAACGCAATCAAAGCCTTGGAGGCGCTGGCGAAACCGCTGAAGAAGTACAAGGTAGATGTCGGCCTAATCATCGAGCAATTGACGGCAGAGCTACAGCCCCAACCAGAACCAGAACCAGAACCGGAACCGCAGCCCGAACCAATGCCGCCAGGAGCTATGCTACCGGAAGAGATGCCGCCGGAGATGCCGCCTATGGAGCAGGCGCCGCCTATGGGAGAGGAACCGCCAATGGAGGAGTTCCCGATGCCGCCTATGATGCCGCCTGGCATGGGACCGGAGATGATGTGATGCCCTACAAGCTGAGTCGCAATGGCCGAAGCGTATTGGTCAAACGAGGTTCACAGTGGCGGGTGCTGAAGACGCATCCGAGCAGGAAGAAAGCGCTGGCGCATTTGCGGGCGCTCAAGGCGAACGTGAAGCATGGATGACCTGAATGTAACGCCGATTGAGTTTGCATCATGTGGCGGGGGCCTGCACATCAATGGGATCGTGACCATCACAGGCGCCAAGAAGGTTGTCATTGGCAACAATGTCCATATCGGTGCCGGCGCTTTCATTCGCGGCGAGGGCGGCCTGGAGATTGGCGACAACACCCATATCAGCCGGAACCTCGTTCTGTATACCATGAACCACGATTACGAGGGCCGGCGGTTGCCCTACGACGAGGACATGATTGACAAGCCGGTGAAGATCGGGCGCAACGTGTGGATCGGTATGAACGTGTGCATTCTACCGGGCACGGTGATAGGCGACGGGGCGATTGTGGGCATGGGTACTGTGGTTTTTGGTGAGGTGCCGCCGCTGGCAATCATCGGTTCGGCCCCGTGGCAGCAGATTGGTACACGTGATGCTGATCATTACGCCCAGCGTGATAAAGAGCGGGCTTATGGGGGCGTGAATGGGCGCTCCCTGGATGGAGGGTAAGGTATTATGGCGATCTATGGCGGCCCACAGTTTGGGGTGCAGGCTTCGGTTCCTGCGACATTCGGGATGCGTGCAATGCCTGGGCCTTATGGTCAGGCTTATGGTGGGCGGGCGATGTCCAGTCTGCCGCCTTGGCTAGAGAACATTCCGCCGGTACCCATTCCGAATCGCTATTGGTGGGTACCGCAGGTGGCGAAGGGCCTTATGGATTATGGCGGCAGGCTAGGCAACTTGCCGACAGTGCCTAGCGTGCCCGACTACAGGTTGCCGGGCATTGTTGGCAGCATAGGCGGGGCGGTCGGCAACCAGATCGGAGGTGGTCAATATCCATACAGAACCTACCTACCGAGCATCGCTGCTGGTGGCGGCGGCGGTGGGGCTGGTGGCCCAAGCGGCATACAGCAGGGCATGGGGCCGTACCCTACGTATCTGCCAACGATCATGAAGCCGGGTGGAGGTACAACGGGCGGGGGACAGGTGACAGCGCCA